>USEF01000178.1 GCA_900553475.1 uncultured Collinsella sp.
GAGCAAGGTGACGTGAAATGAAAGGGCGCTGACCTTCTGGTCGCGCCCTTGAAATTGAACGTCAGATTGCCGCTTAGGGGCGTTTGCAGCGTCGAGCAGTTACGCGGTTCGTAGAACCGCGTAACCCCCTAGCTCATCATCGCATTCATCATCTCGGTGGTTGCGGAATCGTCGGCAGACCACTCGTTATCCTCGTTGGCGGAATATTTAAAAGTGACCTTGGTGTCCTTGGTCTTAGCGGCCTTGGTCACGTCGACCATGACCTGGCCGGCCATCTTGTACAGGTCATCCTCGGAAGGCATCGTATCGAGTGCGGCGACCTTCTCCTGATACTGGGTGGCGAAATCTTCGACGATCTTATTCATGGACTTGCAGGTGATGGTAACCTCGGCGGTCGCAGTGCCCTTGTCCTCATCGACCGTCACATCGCCGATCTTGTAATCAAAGCCCTCGAGATAGCTCTTGGCGTACTCCTTGGGATCGATGCCCAGTTGCTCAAACTCGTCGCCCGAAGCCTCTTCCAGACCGGAGAGGAAATCATCGCCGCCGTTCTTGATCTCGTCAAACTGGCTCGTAAGGTCGTTGGTGATGAGCTCCTCCACCGAAGGCCCTCCGCAGCCGGAAAGCAAAACCACGCACGCGACCAGGGCAGCCATCAGGGGCGCAAGCAGCAGCTTCTTTTTCATGACATTCCTCCAAACAAGCGGCGCCGCGTTCCCTGCGCAGCGCACGTCGTAACAGCAAGTCCATATTAGCGGCCCGGCCCAACCCCCTGCGTCGCAAAAGCGCAGGCGGCTCAATTTGACGAACGAATGGCCCGTAAAGCAAGCCCCTTGCAATAAAATGCACCTGTTTAGCCTATTAAAAAAGGGTGGCCGGACAACCCGACCACCCTTGCGCATCTTCTGGATGCCGCAGACTACTTGCGGACGACCTTAACGATGGCGTCACCGGCGGCGACGGCAGACTCGGCCTCGACGGCGAGCTCGACGTCAGCGAACTCGGCGGTGTTGGACACGGCCACGACGACGCAGTCCTTGTAACCGGCGGCAGCGATCTTGGCGCGGTCGATCTTGAGTATGGGCTGACCAGCTTTGACAACGTCGTCGGCCTTGACGAAGCCCTCGAAGCCATCACCGTTCATGTTGACGGTATCGACGCCAACGTGCACCAGAACCTCGATGCCGCTATCGGACTGCAGGCCCACGGCGTGACCCATGGTGACGGTCACCTTGCCGTCGCAGGGAGCGTAGACCAGGTCGTCCTCGGGCCACACAGCGCAGCCCTTGCCCAGAACCTCGCCACCAAAGACGGGATCGGGCACGTCGGCCATCTTGATGACCTTGCCCTTGACAGGCGAGCACAGCACGTCGGCGCCAGCAGAAGCAGAGATGGAGGCCGGAGCAGCAGCTGCCGCGGGCTCAGCCTTCTTCTTAAACATGTCAAACAGACCCATATGTTTTCTCCTCTTGATTAAGCGCAACGTTATGCGCATGCCTATGGTGATTATAGTGCCAAATGATCAAATTGCTAAGGTGAGGGCTCGAATCGCAAGCCCTTCCCGGTAGTGCTCGTGGGATGAGCATCTCCTTTGCATCGCGGTTCGATAAGCCGAGTATCGCCCACGCGCGGGACGGGCAGAAGCGGGCACGCCAAACCCGATACTTCTTTTCGCTCTCGAGTCCTGCCGCCGCCCCGTCCCTGACACTTCCTGATACCGACCGAAACGTGCCAAAATAAACCTGTCCCTTTTTGGTAGGTTTGGCGAGTGTGGGTTTTCGGACGCTTAACTAACGAGCGTGGATAATCTCCCACTTTGAGGCCGTCACCGAGCCAAAAACGGGAGATTATCCGCTCTCATTTTGGATAACCCCCCTTGTACCAAGCCGAGCTCCATGGTCAAGTAATAACGACTTCTCATCATTAGATTGTTTACATCAATTCTAATAACTATTTAATCCTTAAACTCGTTATTAGAATTGATATGATTGGCCTAATAACGAGTTTCCGGCACTAAAGATATGGAGGGCGCGATGCAAATCGAGGAGAACGGCCAGGGAACGCTCCGCAATAATCTATCGGGGAAATTGGCTTACTATTCGTTTTTTCCAACGCCCTTGCAATCATTGAGGCAGCTAAACCTCACCGAGGAAACCTATCGCACGCTTTCCGCATGCTCACGAAAGCTTGGAGAGCTTGAAGGCATGCTCTACTTTGTTCCCAACGCCGATATGTATCTGACAATGTACGTGCGCAAAGAAGCACTCCTTTCTTCGCAAATTGAGGGAACCCAGTGCACGTTTGACGACCTACTTAGTCCATCGCAAACACAACTCCATCATAAAGATGTCGCAGACGTCGTGAATTACGTCCGTGCTGTCGACCGCGGCGTAGAACTGCTCAAAAAGATGCCCTTGTGCACGAGACTTCTTAGGCAAGTTCATGCGGTCCTGCTGGACGGAGTGCGCGGAACGGAGAAGAATCCAGGCGAGCTGCGCTCCTCACAAAACTGGATTGGCCCCTCAGGCTGCACCATTGCAACCGCATCGTTTGTCCCTCCAAACATTGAAGATTTGAGTAACACGCTCCAGGACCTCGAACGCTTTATCAATGAGCCTCAAGTCGAAATGGATCCGATTGTGCGGGCGGCGCTCGTCCATTACCAATTTGAAACTGCCCATCCATTCCTAGACGGAAACGGTCGCCTGGGCAGGCTTCTCATTACACTTATGCTCATCAATGATGGCGTTCTTCATTCTTGCTTGTTCTATCCATCGTTCCAGTTCAAGAAAAATCGAAGCGAGTACTACCGGCAACTCACATCCGTAAGGGAGAGAGGCACTTACGAGGAATGGATAGAGTTTTTCTGCAACAGTCTTCTCGAAAGTGCGAAGGACTCGGTAGGGTCTTTAAAAAACCTTGTTGACCTCCATAACCGTTCCACAGCAACCATTACCGAAAATCTCGGAAGGACTGCTGCAAACGGGCAAAGGCTGTTGGGCATTCTTGAAGAGCACCCCATCGTCGACACCGCATTCATCGCTGCCCAACTCGATATCGGCAGGAGTACCGCGAGCTCGCTCGTCAAATCATTTGAAGAATTGGGTATCCTCCGTCCGCTCGACGAGTCAAGACAGAGATACCGGCAGTACGGGTATGAAGAGTATCTTTCGATTCTCAGGGAAGACGCCGAGCCGATTAGATAGGCATCGCAACCCAGGCAAATTAAAGCGAGCGTGGATAATCTCCCACTTTGAGCCTGCACACAGGCCAAAAACGGGAGATTATCCACGCTCATTCCTGAGTAGTCATTTATGAACGTCCCCAATGACTAGTCCGGCAACGCCGATGCCTTGGCAACGGCAGCGAACGGGCCGCATTCGGAGCAAGACGACGCCGCAGGTAGAGAACGGACAGCGAGCGGGTCGCATTTGAGACAAGGTGACGTGAAACGAAAGGGCGCTGACCT
>USEF01000179.1 GCA_900553475.1 uncultured Collinsella sp.
CCTTGGTTTCGGCAAGAAGCGCCTGCGGAAGTTCTATGACGCTTTCGCTGCCGAGCATGACCGCCTTATCCAGTATTATCAAATGCCGGACGATTACACATGGCTCTGCAAAGAAATGTTGAAGCGTATCGGCGTTGATGTTGAAGAAACCGCCGTCCTCCCCCGCCGCGACGGTAGCGATGACGGGGATGTACTCGCTATCGAGTAAGCGCTCGATATAGTCGGTGTTGACGTGCGTCACTTTGCCCACGCGACCGAGCTCGGGGTCGAGCGACTCGGCGATGAGCGTGCCGGCATCGCTGCCCGACACGCCCACGGCCAGGTTGCCGTGGTGGTTGATGGCAGCAACCAGCTCCTGGTTAACCTTGCCGCCCAGCACCTCGCGCACGATATCCATAGTCGCCGGCGTGGTCACGCGCTGGCCGTTCTTAAACTCGACGGGAATATCGTAATGGCTCAGCGCCTCGTTGATAGCCTTGCCGCCGCCGTGCACGATGACGGGGCGCATACCGATGATCTTGAGCAAAACGATGTCGCTCATCACGTCGCGGCGCAGCTGCTCATCAACCATGGCGGCTCCGCCATATTTGATAACAACCGTCTTGCCGGTCAGGTTCTTAATCCACGGCAGCGCTTCGAACAGCAGCTGCGCGGTTGCTTCGTTGGATTCGCTCGAACGACAATCGCGTGCGAATTTCATAATCTGCCTCGTCTTTCGTATCGTTATCGCGTCGTGCTCCGCTGTCCGCAATCGCGGCAAGATGCGCAGCGTGCCTGGAATCTAGGAACGGTAGTCGCCGTTGATGGAGATGTACTCATGCGTGAGGTCGCAGGTCCACACGGTCGTTGCCGCGTCGCCTGCGCCCAGGTCGGCCGAGACCACGATCTCGGACGCCTCGAAACGTCGTAGAGCCTCGTCCTCGTCAAAGGGAACAGTCAGACCGTCGCGACAGACAGGCATGCCCATCATGTCGATGGAAACGTCTTCCTGATTAAACTTCACGCCGCACTTGCCAAGCGCCATGGCAACGCGACCCCAGTTGCAGTCGTGGCCGGCGATGCAGGTCTTAACGAGCGGCGAGTTGGCAACGGCACGGGCGGCGATATCGGCTTCCTCGTCGTTCACGGCGCCGGTAACGTTGACCGTAACAAGCTTGGATGCGCCCTCACCATCGGCGGCGATATTGCGCGCCAGGCTCTCGCACACCTCGTGCACGGCAAATGCCAACTCGCCAAAGGCATCGGAGCCCTCGACGATAGGCTCGGCATCTGCGGCAGCGGCGCCGGAGGCAAGCATGATGCAGGTGTCGTTGGTCGAGGTGTCGGAATCGACCGTTACCTTGTTAAAGGTCTGCTTGACGGTCGAGAGCAGCAGGGCATGAAGTGCCGCAGGCTCGACGGGGGCATCGGTGGTGATAACTGCAATCATGGTGGCCATGTTGGGCATGATCATGCCCGAGCCCTTGCACATTCCGCCTACCGTATAGACATTGCCCGCATGACCCGCGGCCTCACTGACGTAGGACACGGCGTACTCCTTGGAGTGCGTGTCGGTCGTCATGATGGCGCGAGCGGCATCGGCGCCACCGTGGGCTGAGAGCGCCTCGTAGGCAGCAGGAATGGCGGTCTCAAACGTGTCGATCGGCAGAATCTGGCCAATCACACCCGTGGAGGCAACCAGAATCTGCTGGGGCTCACAGACGATAACCTGCGATGCGATGTTGCAGGTCTCGCGCGCGCAGGCAAGGCCGGTCTCGCCCGTGGCGGCGTTCGCGTTGCCGGAGTTGATTGAAACACCAGCGATGATACCGTAGCCCTTGTCCGCACCGCCCAGGTTGGCACGGCTCACCTGCACGGGCGCCGCGCAAAAGCGGTTGGTGGTAAACACGCCGGCACCGGGACAGGGTTTATCGGGCACGACGAGCGCGTAATCCAGACGCTCGGGGTTCTTGCGGAACCCAGCGTGGATGCCTGCAGCCTTAAAACCAGCCGCAGCCGTAACGCCGCCCTCGACGGCGCGAATCTTGATATCAAACAGGTCGGTGTTCATCGTCTTTATGGCTCCTTATGTCAAACAAAAAACGGACATCGGTTGGTGCGCCATGCCAGTCGTGATCATGAGACCAGCTTAAGAGTGGCGCCCCACTCGATGCCCGACTACCAAATCGTTAACAATCGAATGTGCTACACCGGGCACGCCACTGTGGGCAAGCCTCGTCGCTCGTCAAAGCCAAAGACGATATTGGCGCACTGGACCGCTTGGCCCGCAGCGCCCTTGCACAGATTGTCGATGGCGCCCGTCGCCACCAGCACGCCCGCGCGCTTATTGAGCGCGAGGCCAATCTGGGCGGCGTTGGTGCCGACAACCGAAGCCGTCTTGGGCTGCTGGCCAGCATCGAGCACGCGCACAAAGGTGCGACCGGCATAGAACTGCTTGTAATAGTCGACAACGTCCTCAAGAGCCAAGGAGTCGATGGCCTGCGGCGCGAGCGGCATCGTCACCGTGGAGAGCAGACCACGCTTGAGCGGTGCCAGGTGCGGGGTAAAGACGACGCGATCGGTTAGGCCCAAGATCTGCTCGATTTCGGGCGTGTGGCGATGCTTGCCCACGCCGTAGGCCTCCAAATTCTCGTCGGCGCTGCAAAAATGCGTACGAGCGTTGCAGGACTTGCCGGCACCCGTCACACCGCTGATGGCATCGACAATCACGGGACCGTTCTCGGCCACCCAGCCCGCACGCACGGCAGGAGCGGCAGCAAGGCTCGTTGCGGTGGGATAGCAGCCGGCGCAGGCAACCAGCACGGGTTTGCCGTCGGCATGATCGGATGCAGCGGTCTCCAAATCCTGGGAGAACAGCTCGGGCAGACCGAAGGCACGGGTCTTGAGCAACTCGGGGCTCGTGTGCTTGGCGGCATACCAGGCCTCAAAGGTGGCTGGATCGCTCAGGCGATAATCGGCCGAGAGGTCAATGCAGGAGACTCCCGCGGCAAGCAGGGCGGGCACCTGAGCCATGGCAGCCGTGTGCGGCACGGCCAAAAATACCGCGTCGCAGTTCTTGAGTTCGGGGGCATCATGCGTCGTGAAGACAAGATCGCTTACGCCGGTGAAGCTCGGGTACACCGCAGACAACGGCTGGCCGGCATCGGCGTTGGACGTAATGGCAACAAGTTCAAACTCGGGATGGCCGAGCACGAGGCGAATGAGCTCGGCTCCGGCATATCCAGCCGCGCCGACGATTCCAACCTTCAAAGACATATCAGACTCCTTGTCTGCGATTTATGCACCGATGCGCATTTCGCAGCGGTCGTTATGAAGTGGGTTGAAACTTTAGCACCAAAAGATGCATTTACACGTAAATGGCTTGCATATTCATGCATTGAAACATTCCCGACACATTCGCTTGAAGGAATTGACAAATAGAGCGGGCCCC
>USEF01000180.1 GCA_900553475.1 uncultured Collinsella sp.
GGGTCATGGCATCGTGCCGGGCCTGCTCCAGGATCTCTCGTGCGCGCTCGCCGGCGACGTCGACCTTAAGGTGCGTGCCGGAGTCGATGTCGATTGCGGCGTCACTGCCCGCGCCTTCGCGGCCCTCGGATTCGGCATCGGTGAGGTATGCCGAGAGCACCTCGAGCATCTGCTGCTCGGTGGGACGATCGCACTGCTCGACTGAGAGACCCTTCATGATGATTTGGACGAGCGCTTCATCGCCCTCGCAGCGCGGCTCGAGCGGTGCCGGCTTGGTCTTGGTCTTTACGAGATAGAACGAGCCGGTTGCAGCGGCGTCCGTCGACTCAAAGTCAAACGGTTTGCGACCGCTGTAGAGCTGGTACAGAATGCTCGAAAGCGCATAGACATCGATTGCCGGCGAACGGCGAAGGGCCGCGATGCCTTCGATATCCTGCGTGAGCATCTCGGGCGCGGCGTATGCGGGCGTGGCAAAGCGCCAGATGTCGGCGCGCCGGGTGATCGTGTCGTCGCTGAGAGCCATGGTCGCGGAGCCCATGTCGATGAGGCAGGGGTCAAAGGAGCAATCGGCAATCTGCTGCTCGAGCGTTCGGCTGGTGGTGCGGAACATGATATTGGCAGGCGACAGGTCGCGATGGATGACCGGATTCACGAGGCCTTGGGTCATCAAGAGCGCACGAAGCACGGCGTTTCCGACGGCGGCGACCATCTGGGTGGTCAGCCCGCCCGAGGCGTCGTGCGGAAGCAGGGGCAGCGCCTGCTTGAGTGAGGTGCCCTCGACCCACTCCATGAGGATGAGTGGGTCGTCCTCGCATGAACCGTAGCCATAGACGCGCGGAAATCCGCGCAGGTGCGAGACGGTACACAGATGACGGTACTCCTCGAACAGCGCGGCGGTGTTGGCCAGGTGAGCGGCCGATTGCTCGGCGGAGCGGTCGGGGGCTTGGCCGGAAAGGACGGCGTTATCCTTGAGTAGCTTGACGGCAAAGACCTCGCCGCTCGTGTTGGTCGCGCGCAGCACGTGCCCGATGTTGCCGTTGTTGCGGTGGGCCGTCTGGAGAATAAGCGTCATAAACCGACGCTTGGCCTCGTCCTCGGCGCTGGGGTCGACCGCCACGGCGGTGTCGAACGTGTCAAGACGGATGAGTTTGTCGCCATAGGCGCTATTGGTAGTATCCATGGCGTTCCTTTGTCTGGCATGGGTTGCCGCACGTATACGCGAGCAGTGCGGATATCGGTAAAGTACCATGATAGCCGCACTGCCAATGTATACTGCTGAGTATTGTCGTTTACGACGCAGAAGGTAGAAGACGAAAGACGGACGCGGCCGTCTTTCGATCGCCGTCCGCGCTAGTCCACAATGACAAGGAATGTCGTGTAGAGACCCAGATGGAGCCTGTCGCTGTTTTCGATTTCCACTGGGGGATAGATCTTGCCGGGCTCGCGTTGGTCGCGCGGCGGCTCAATTACAATATCGCCGTCGCCTGCACCCGATTCGAGTACCATGCCGTTGGTCGATCCAAGGCCTTGGGCGTACCAGTGCTCACCCTCAAGCCAAATGCGAAGATGCTCGCGCGATGCGTCAGCGCCCACATCGGTGATACTGGGCGAGGTTTTGGGCAAAGAACCAATCACGGTGCCGCGCGGATCGCGTGCGAGGGGATGGATTTGCATGTCGGCGCAGTTGTCGGCATGGGTTCTGAGCAGACCGAGGTTGGGGGCGACGGTGCGCGGCTGTTCCAGGCTGCTCATAAAGCCACGTCCGACGGTAGTTTCGGTGGTGCCAAAGTGCCCGCCCGTCTTGCTGTCGCAAAAGCGCTCGACGGTGGCCACGCCCTGAACGGGATCGGCGAGCGCCCCCGTTGCCACAAAGAGCATAAGGTAAAGCGTGCTTTTCTCGCGCACGGCATTGCCGTCAAAGTTGTCGATGCGATTGAGGGCATTTGCATATAGGCGGCTGTCCAGCTTGTAGCTGGCGAGAGCCGACATCATTTCGTTGGCGGCCGGACCGCGATAGTGCTCGGCGATTGCCCGATAGGCGGACTCGCCGCCGCCGAGCTTGCTGCAGATTGCCGAGGAAAGGTTGAGCGTGGTGACGGTAAAGTCGCCGTAGATGGAGGGCGCGCACTGGTCAGGCTTGCGATGGACGATGTAACGGGTGAGATACGAGCGGTTGGAAGAGCATTTCTCGAGCAGGGTACTGCCGAGATAAGAGTTTCCATTGATGAGCATCCGGGCGATCTCGAGATGTTTAAGACCGCCGAACGAGCGAATATCGTTATAGAGGACCGAGCAAGGCGTCTCTGCTGCCACGGATACCTCCTTTGATTGCTTCCTAGCCAATATGGCGATAGGAATTAATGGCCCCCGGTGGGCGACGTATTAAATGGCTGCGCAATATATAGTGTAACCAAAGCAACATTATAGGCCACATGTTCGAAATTGCAGGAAGCCTGAGAGATTTGGTTTGGACTGGACGGAAATCCCCCTCTGTCTTGATCTATAACAATTAGGGCCGATTTTGCTCGGCAACTGTTACAGATTGAGACGTTTGTGAACCGTGTCGACCGTTTGTCTCGATCTGTAACACGTAGAGGAAGATTTGCCCTGTAGATGTTACAGATTGAGACAATCAGCCGGGCTCACCTCGTCCGCCTCGTCATCTGTGGTTTACGTGGGGGCATACGGAGTGCGGGTATACTAACCGGCGGCGAATCTGCTCCATCGCTTAGAGCTGCTGCGTCTGGACGGCGCGTGATAGGGCTGCCAAAGCGATCGCCAGCGTGCTGAGCAACGTCCTCTCTGTGCGCACCTGTTTTTGTATGTATTAGCGCACTACCAAGCACGCCCGCGCGGCCGCATGTCGCGCCCATTGCGCGTGCAGATAAGGAACAACAACATATGCGTAATTCTGTATCCGACGTCACCGACGCCGAGATTCTGGACGAGACCCGCGAGGTCATGACCCAGGCTGCCTTCGATGCCGCCGACGAGGCAAATGCCGCCCAGGCCGTCGCGTCCGCTACCGAGAGCCTGCCCGCCTTTGACGAGCTGGGCCTCTCCGACGAGATGCTCCGTGCTATCGAGAACCTGGGCTACACGGCGCCCACGCCCGTTCAGGCCGGCTCCATCCCCGTGGTGCTCGAGGGCCGCGACTTGCTTGCCGCCGCTCAGACCGGCACCGGCAAGACGGCCGCCTTTTTGCTGCCGACCATGAACAATCTGGAGCACATCGCTCCTCCCAAGCCCGTGCGCGAGCGCGGAGGTCGCAACCGTCGTCGCGGCGCCAAGAAGCCCGAGGGCAACGGCCGCGGCCCCGTGATGCTCGTCATCACCCCCACGCGCGAGCTTGCACAGCAGATCGACGAGGTCGCCGGCAAGATCGCCGACGTCACCGGCCATGTCGCCGTGACCGTCGTGGGCG
>USEF01000181.1 GCA_900553475.1 uncultured Collinsella sp.
CTCAGCAGCGTTCTTGACGGCCTCCTGAGCCTGCTTCTTGGTGCCGACGAACAGCACGTTGCCACCCTTGGCGACGTTCTTGACGAAGGTGTAGGCCTGGTCGGCGTCGAGGATGGTCTGCTTGAGGTCGAGGATGTAGATGCCGTTGCGCTCACCGAAGATGAACGGCTTCATCTTGGGGTTCCAGCGACGGGTCTGGTGACCGAAGTGGCAGCCGGCCTCGAGCAGGGTGCGGATATTAATCTTGGTAGCCATGTTAAACCTCCTGTGGTTTGCCTCCGCGCGGGGTCATCCTCCAAAACCAACCCGGACATGTGCTACCAAAGCCCGGGCACCACGGTATGAAGTAGCCGCGCGTGCGTGATAAAAACATGTTGCCGTGAAGCAACCCGATGTATAATAGCAGAAATGCATCTTCCTGCCAACCCGCAATCAAAACCACACACCTGAGCGCGGCGCGGGACGTCCCAGCCACTATTCGCCGCGGGGATGGGCTTGAGCCACGGCCCGCTTAAGCCGATCGGGTGTGAGATGCGTGTAGATCTGCGTCGTGGACAGGCTCGCATGGCCCAGCAGCTCTTGAACCGAGCGCAGGTCCGCACCGCCCTCGAGCAAGTCGGTCGCAAAGGTATGGCGCATCGCATGCGGGGCAATGTCGGCCGGAATGCCGGCGAGCGTCGCCAGCATATGGAACCGCCGCCTGAGCATGGCGGCACTCATGCGATTGCCGCGCGCCGATATCAGCAGCGGATGCGGCCCGGTAGCGGGGTCGCGGCGCTTTGCCTGAGCGAGCAACTCCGGCCTCCCCTCCTCAATATAGAGACGCGTCACCTCGAGCGCACGACGATACAGAGGAACGATACGCTCCTTGCTCCCCTTGCCCCACAGGCGCAGCGTTCGCTCGGACCAAGCGATGGACTCCACATTGAGTGCTGCGAGCTCAGAGATACGAGCACCCGAGGCATAGAGTAGCTCGAGCATCGCCGCATCGCGCAGTCCCGCGGGTGTTGAGGTATCAGGCGTCTTGAGCAGCGCCTCGACCTGCTGGGTCGTAAGGACGCCCGGCAGGTCACGCGGCAGCTTGGGCGACGCGATCGCCGAGACCGCATCGCCCTCGACAATCCCCTCGGCAGCCATCCAGCGATAGAGAGATCGGATAGCCGACAGGTGCGCCGCAAGCGTTCGGGGAGCCACCTGCTCACGCGAAAGCTCAGCAAGATAGCGACGAATGGTGCGCACGTCGGCAGCGAAAGCATCAATATCCTCGCGCTCGCACCAGGCAGCAAAGCGCTCCAGTCTCGAGCCATAGGCCGTCACCGTGTTGGGAGAAAGCCCCTCAACGCGTGCGATATAGGCGATAAAAGAGTCGACGGTGTCGTACAGGCCAAAGGCTATGACCGGTCGCCTCCAAACAAGTCGGAACGCGTGGCCAAGTAGGCATCGAGGGCCTCGAGCGCACGGTCCGCATAGGCCTGATAGCGGTCGCGCTTGCTGCGGCGCTTACCGTCCTCGAGCGGCGGCACCAGGCCAAAGTTGACATGCATGGGCTGATAGCCCACGGTGGCAGGATCGGTCGCATAGCCCACGAGCGCACCCAGGGCGCCCACGCGGGGCAACTCGACGGAATCGGCGCCGATAGCCTCTGCATAGGTGTTGAGCGCCGCGAGCAGACCGGTCGCCACGGCTTCCATGTACCCCTCGGTGCCGGTGATCTGACCGGCCAGGCGCACGCCGGTACCGGGCACGGCAAAGGTGCCATCGAGCACGTGCGGGGCGTCGACAAAGGTATTGCGGTGCATGACACCGTAGCGGAAGAACTCAGCGTTCTCCAGGCCCGGCACCATATGGAAGACGCGCTTCTGCTCGCCAAAGGTCAGGTTGGTCTGGAAGCCCACCAGGTTATAGGCGGTCTTCTCCTTGTTCTCGGCACGCAGCTGAATCGCCGCCCAAGGGCGACGTCCGGTACGCGGGTCGGTGAGGCCGACGGGCTTCATGGCGCCAAAGCGAATGGCGTCCTTGCCGGTGCGCGCAACCTCCTCGGCAGGCTGGCAGGCCTGGAACAGATCGCCGCCCTCAAAGTCCTTGAGCACCACGCGGTCGGCCGTGGTGAGCGCCTCGATAAAGGCCTCGTACTCCTCCTTGTTGAGCGGAGCGTTGAGATAGTCGCCGCTCCCCTGCTCCTCGTAGCGCGACTGCGAAAACAGCACGTCCATATCGAGCGTGGAGGCATCGACGATCGGCGCCGCGGCATCGAAGAACGCAAGGGCGTCGCCACCGACGAGCTTCATGACCTCTTCGCTCAGCGCCGGTGAACACAGCGGGCCCGCGGCAATGACCACGTGACCCTCGGGAATCTGCGTGACCTCGCCGTGCACGACCTCGATATTGGGACGAGCGGCAACCTCGGCCTCGACAAGCTCGGAAAACTTGACGCGGTCGACCGCCAGGGCACCGCCGGCGGGAACAGCCGCGCGATGGGCGCAATCGAGCAGGACTGAACCCATGCGCTCAAGCTCAGCTTTCAGCAAACCAGCCGCGGAATCCGGACGGGTCGACTTAAACGAATTGGAGCAGACGAGCTCTGCCAGATGATCGGTATGGTGGGCCGGGGAGCTCACCTGGGGGCGCATCTCGCACAGCTTTACGGCAAACCCGCGGTCTGCAAGCTGGATCGCGCACTCCGAACCCGCCAGACCGCCACCGATAACCGTCACCTGATCGAACTGCATCTGCAAACACCTTTCTAATTGACACGTTTTCCATTGTGACCGAAGGGTGTCTGGGCGTGAAGGGCAAACTTGGAGGGCGCATACCTTCCATCCATCATGCGCTCGATAAGGCCCTCGAGTTCAAGCGAACCCAAGAGTTTGAGTACGCCGACAGCATCGAGCGAGACGAGCGCCGCAATGTCGTCGACCTTGAGTGGAGAGGCGATGAGCGCATGCATCACGGTCTGCTGCGTTGGATCCAGGTCGGCAATGCCGGGAGCATCGGGGCGCGAGTAGCGCAGGGTGCCGTAGATGCGTGAGATAGCCATCTCGATAGATTCCTCGTCGATGATGCAGCAGGCACCGTTCGCAATGAGGTAATTCGTGCCACGCGACTCGGGCGATAGGATCGACCCCGGCACGGCAAGAAGTTCGCGCCCCAAATCCATAGCAGCCTCGGCTGTAGAAAACGTCCCAGAAGGCATACCCGCCTCGGATACAAAGAGGGCTTGCGACAGGGCCGCGATCACGCGATTGCGGCGCGGAAAGGCAAACTTGCGCGGACCCATGCCCCACGGAGAGATCGACACGACCGCGCCACCCGTATCGAGCGTGCGAGTAATAAGCCCCGCGCTCGAACGCGGGTAGACCACGTCGGCGCCCGTCCCCAGCACCACGACGTGTTTGCCGCCGGCGTTGACCGCAG
>USEF01000182.1 GCA_900553475.1 uncultured Collinsella sp.
GTCCCTCACGCCTGTTTTTGCGCTCTAGGTGATTGAAAGGCCTCCGGTTTCGACCGGGGGCCTTTTTCTATCTCGAGCCCGATCGCATTCGCATCACGCGCCTCCGCTTTTCCCTTGCACTCCCCTTCCGAAAGGATTTTCAACATGTCTCAGAACACCACCGCCCAGCCCCGCACCGTCCAGACCACTGACCGCGGCAAACTCGACCTCAAGGCACTCACTCTCTATGCCATCCTCCTCGCCGCCGGTTTCGTCCTCAACATGACCGTCTCCAAGTTCTTTAGCGGCCTCACCGGAGGCTTCCTCTCGCCCGAGTTCATCATCGCGGCTTTCTGCCTCGAGATTCTCATCGTCAAGCCCAACATCGGCCAATCCGCGATTATCGGCCTCCTCGCCGGCGTGGTAATCCAAATCACCGCCTCCGTCAAGGGCCCCGACCTGATCGCCGAGCCCGTCGCCGCCATGGTCATGGCTCTGCTCGTCTCCGTGCTCGCCGACTCCAAGGTCAAGGGCCTGCTCCCGCTCGTCAGCACCTTTGTTGTCACCTTCATCTCCGGCATGATCTACGCGGCGATCTTCTCCTTTGGCGTCATGAACAACCCGGCTTTCATGGGCGTCATGGCTCCTGTCGTCGTCGCCACCGGTGTTGCCAACGCCATCATCGTGACCGCCCTCTACATCCCCATTAAGAAGGCCCTCAAGCTTAACGACTAAGTAGCTGACAGGCCACACGCAGGCACCGCCGTCTTCAACGCCATCCTGGTCCAGGCCCTCAGCATTCCGCTCAAGAAGGTCTTCTCCAAGTAGTAATACTTGCTACCATGTAGACCGCCGGTCGTTTTGCGGCCGGTGCTCTTTTACGATAGAAAGGCCCCCATGAGCTCCAGCAATACCATCATCAAGCTCGATGACGTCTCATTTTCCTATGGGCACGAGGCGCAGAATGCCCTCGATCACGTCTCACTCGCCATCGAAAAGGGTGAGTTTGTGGGCGTCATCGGCCCCTCAGGCGCCGGCAAATCGACGCTTGCCGCCGTTATGAGCGGAGCCATCCCCCACCATTACACCGGCCAGCTCTTTGGAGCCACGCTCGTCGATGACCGCGACACCTGCGAGATCACCCTCACGGATATCTCGCGCGTGGTGGGAAGCGTGCTGCAGGACATCGATGCCCAGATGGTTGCGCCCATCGTTGAAGACGAGATGCTCTTTGGCCTCGAGAACTTTGGCATACCGCACGATCAAATCGAGGAGCGCATCAGCCAGACGCTGACGACCGTCGGCATTAGCGACCTGCGCCACCGCGAGATTGCCACGCTTTCGGGCGGGCAGAAGCAGAAAGTCGCAATCGCCGCGATCATCGCCATGGCGCCCAACGTGCTCGTGCTCGACGAGCCCACGGCAGCGCTCGACCCGGCAAGCTCCACGCTCGTTTTTGACACGCTGCGACAGATCAACCGCGAACACGGCATCACCGTGGTTGTTATCGAGCAGAAGGTCGCGCTGTTGTCGAAATACTGCAGCCGCGTCCTCGTCATGGCAGACGGCAAGCTCGCGTTTGACGGCGAACCCCACCAGGTCTTTGCCCACGCAAGCGAGCTGCGCCAGATGGGCGTCGACAGTCCCCGCGTCGCGCGCATCGCAAACAGCCTGGCAGAAGTGGGTCTGTTGCCGAGCGATCAGGCGCCCTGCCTCAATGTTTCCGAAGCGCACCAGCTTATCTCGTCCTTACTTGCGGATGCAACGAGCAAGGACGCGCCCGCCGATGTGCCCGAGACCTCTCCCCATATCCCGGCGGTTCCCCGCGGCGTCAATCAGGAGCCAGTAGTCGAACTCACCGATGTGACCTTTGCCTACCCGCATGGCGGTGCCTCGGTCAGCGACCTCAACATGTGCGTCTATCCCGGCGAGCTCGTAGGCATCATCGGCCAGAACGGTGCTGGCAAGACCACGCTCACCAAGCTGTTGAACGGCCTTCTGCATCCAGCGTCGGGAACCGTGCGTATGGCGGGGATGAACACCGCCGACGTCCCCACCAGCGCGATCGCTGCAAAATGCGCGACGCTGTTCCAGAACCCCGACCGCCAGCTCTGCCGCGACACCGTACTCGACGAGGTTGCCTTTGGTCTTGAACTGCACGGTGTCGGCACCGACGAGGCCCGCCAGCGTGCACGGGTGGCGGCGGAGCGCTTTGGGCTCCCCTTGGACGAATCGCCGTTCTCGCTTTCGCGCGGACAGCGACAGATGGTCGCCCTAGCGTCCGTGGTTGTGCTCGACCCACAGGTGGTTCTGCTCGATGAGCCCACGAGCGGCCTCGATTACCGCGAGTGCATGACCGTGATGGAGACGGTGAGCGAGATGGCCGAGCGCGGCTGCGCCGTGATCATGGTGTGCCACGACATGGAGGTCGTCTCGGACTTTGCCCAGCGCCTGGTAGTCATGGCAGACGGACGCATCCTCGAGCGCGGCGACGCGAACCGGATCTTCGCCGACGATGCCCTCATGCGCGCCGCCTACGTGGAGCCACCGCAGGTTGTGGCCCTGTCCAAAGAACTCGCGCGCGACGTTTCGCCCCGATTCGCCGGAATCAGTCAGGTCTCCGATCTGGTCGACCTGGTAAAGGAGATGCTCAAGCATGACTAACGTGATCGACTACGTGCCCGGAGACTCACTGCTGCACCGGCTGAACCCCGTGACCAAGCTAGCCCTGGCCGCGGCTATTATCTTGGCGACCTTCCTCGGCGACACTTATGTGCTCCTGATCGCCCTGCTTGTGCTGACTTTTATCTTGGGCATCTACGCCAAATCGACCGCAGGCCTAGTCTCGCTCGTCAAGCTCATGGTGCCGCTCTCACTAATCATGCTGGTCCTGCAGACCGCCTTTATCCGCACCGGAGCCCCCATCTTTGCCTGGATTACCACAGATGGTCTTATCGCCGGCACCAAGGCGGCGCTTCGCCTGCTCGGCGTGGCGCTGCCGCTCATCCTCATGCTCACCATCACGCAGCTCGGCGATCTCGCTAACGCTTGCGTGGAGGTGCTGCACGTGCCGTATCGCTACGCCTTTACCTTTACCACGGCACTGCGCTTTGTGCCGGTGTTTGGCCAAGAGATGAACGCCATCATGGAGGCACAGACCGCACGCGGCGTCGAGTACGACACCAAGAACCCCCTCAAGAAGATCCAGCTCATGCTACCGCTCTGCGTGCCGCTGCTGGTGAGCTCCGTGGGCAAGACCGATGCCACTGCCCTGGCGGCCGAGCAACGTGGCTTTTATCTGCGTACGCGCGCGAGCTCGTACAAGCGCTATCCCATTAAGGGCATGGACATTGCCATACTTATTGCCAGCATTGCCCTCATCGTCCTCGGATTCTTGTTCTAACCTGCCAAAAAGGGACAGGTTTATTTTGGT
>USEF01000183.1 GCA_900553475.1 uncultured Collinsella sp.
ACGTCTCGCCCGGGCGCGGCGGCACGGGGCGGATCAGGCAATGCTTGGTGTAGCCGATCAGATCGCGGCGGCCGGCCTTCTCCAGCGCCTCACGTACCAGCTTGTAGTTTTCGGGCTTGCGATACTGGATGAGCGCGCGTTGCATGGCCTTCTCGTGCGGGTCGCGCGCCACGTAGATCGGCTCCATGGTGCGCGGGTCCACGCCGGTGTAGTACATGCAGGTCGACATGGTGGACGGCGTAGGGTAGAAGTCCTGCACCTGCTCGGGCATGTAGCCCATGTCGCGCACGGCTTCGGCAAGGTCCACGGCTTCCTTCATCGTCGAGCCGGGGTGGCTCGAGATCAGATACGGCACTACGTACTGCTTGAGTCCGTATTCGCGGTTCAAGCGCTCAAATTTGCGGCAGAACGCATCGTAGACGGCGCGGCTCGGCTTGCCCATCACGGACAGTACCGCGTCACTCACGTGCTCGGGCGCTACGCGCAGCTGGCCCGAGACATGGTGTTCCAGCAGCTCGCGCAAAAACTCGTCCGAGGCATCGGCCATGGTGTAGTCAAAACGGATGCCGCTGCGGACGAAGACCTTTTTGACGCCCGGCAGCTGGCGCAGGTCGCGTAGCAGCTGCGTGTAGCCGCTCTCGTCGACCACCATGTTCTTGCACACGCTCGGCCACAGGCAGCGCTTGTTCTTGCACACGCCGTGCTTGAGCTGCTTGTCGCAGGCGGGACGGCTAAAGTTGGCCGTCGGTCCGCCCACGTCGTTGATGTAGCCCTTAAACTCGGGATCGCGCGTGAGCAGCTCGGCCTCGCGCATGATCGAGTCGTGGCTGCGCATCTGCAACACGCGGCCCTGGTGGAAGGTGAGGGCGCAAAACGAGCATTCACCAAAACAGCCGCGGTTGGAGCTAATGGAAAACTTGATCTCGGCAAAGGCCGGCACGCCGCCCGCCGCGTCGTAGTCGGGATGCCAATCACGTGCGTAGGGGAGCTCGGCCACCTCGTCCATCTCGTCGGTGGTGAGCGTCGTCGACGGCGGGTTTTGCACCACATAGACGTTGTTGGGGTAGGGCTCTACCAGACGATGGCCGGTGATGGGGTCCATGTTCTGCTGCTGCACGTTAAAGCTGCGCGCGTAGTTGAGCTTGTCGGCGGCAAGGTCGTCCCAGCTGGGCAGCAGGTCGTAGTCGTAGACCTCGTCGAGCGAGCTGGTGCGGTAGACGGTGCCATTGATATAGGTGATCTGATCGACGGGCAGCCCCGCGTCGAGCGCGTCGGCGATCTCGACAATCGCGTGCTCGCCCATACCGTAGATGAGGATGTCGGCGCCCGAGTCGAGCAGTACCGAGCGCTTGAGCTTGTCCTGCCAGTAGTCGTAGTGGGCCAGACGGCGCAGGCTCGCCTCGATGCCGCCGATGATGATAGGAGCGTCCTTGAACGTCTGGCGGATGAGGTTGCCGTAGACCGTGACGGCACGGTTGGGGCGGTGACCCTCCTCGCCACCGGGGGTATAGGCGTCGGTGTGGCGGCGATGCTTGGTCACCGAATAGTGGTTGACCATGGAGTCCATGTTGCCGGCACTGACGAGAAAGCCCAGGCGCGGTTCGCCGAGCGCGGTGATGCTGGCGGGGTCGGTCCAGTTGGGCTGGCAGATGATGCCCACCTTATAGCCGTGCGCGTCGAGTACGCGGCTAATGATGGCCATACCAAAGCTGGGGTGGTCCACGTAGGCGTCGCCGCAGATGTAGACAAAGTCGCACTGGTCCCAGCCGCGCGCATTCATATCGGCGCGACTGACGGGGAGAAATTTGTCGCGGCCCGGGCGCCAGGGGCGGGCGGGCGTCGCTTGGGAATGCTTGGCGCGGGCGTCCGTGGCCTGGGCCTTGCCGCCGCGCTTTTGCTGCTGGCCCTGTTTGCCCTGCTGTCCGCGTTGGCTGTTCTGAGCGTGCTGAGGCTTTTTTGCCACGATCCCTCCCGGTGTCTGTATGCTGCACGTAATTGTAACCAGTCTTTTTGGGACGGGGCTAAAAAGACTGGGGGAGTACATGAGCTGGTGAGTGAGAGCGTCGCTGAGCCAGTCGTTTGTTTCCAGACTGTGTATCTGCGCGTTGGAGAACCCGTCTCGCGCGCACGCCATGTTGTCAATGGGTTACAGTATGAACGGCGGTTATGTTTCCGCCAACGCACGAGAGGGTCGTCAACAAGGAGGATGCACGACGATGCAGCGTGCCAAACAGATATCGGAGTCCATCGAGCTGGGCATCATCTTGGCGCTCGCCGGTGGCTTTATGGACGTCTATTCGTACATTGGGCGCGATCATGTTTTCGCCAACGCGCAGACGGGCAACATCTTGCTGGTGGGCGTGAGCATCTCGGAGGGCAACTGGGCACTTGCGGGACGCTATTTCTTCCCCGTGGTGTCGTTTGCCGTGGGCATTATGCTTGCCGACCTGGTACACGAGCGGTTTGGCAGCGTGATTCACTGGCGCCAAGTGACGGTGTTCTTTGAAGCCGTTATCTTGCTGGGCGTGAGCTTTATCCCCGGCGGCAATTTCAACCTGCTCGCCAACTGCCTCACCTCGTTTGCCTGCGGCATGCAAGTTGAGAGCTTCCGCAAGATCCACGGTCACGGCATCGCTACGACCATGTGCATCGGCAACTTGCGCAACGCGCTGCAAAACGTGGACGATTACATCATCACCCACAGGCGCGGCTTTTTGGAAAACGGCCTGCTGTACTTTGGCGTGATCTTTACCTTTGTGTTTGGCGCCGTGTTGGGCAACTGGTGTATTGAGCGCATGGGCCTGCACGCCATCGTCGTGGCGAGCTTGCTGCTGTTTGTCGCGTTTGCCATCATGTTCATCGACCGCGAGCGCGACTTGCGCTTACGCTGGAAGGTTGCGGCCGAGGCTTGGAAAGAGGGCTGCCGAAAGTAACCGAATGCGGCAAAGGGGCTGTCCCTTTGCCGCAATATTTTTCATCATCTGTTGAAACGCTTTAAATAGTTTGACGTTCTCACGCGTTTTTTGTTTCAAAAGCGTTAGGATGGGACTCATAGCGTGGGGCGTAATGGATGCCCCGCACACGATGGGAGGCTATCAATGGCTAATCGTTTCGTTCTCAATACCATCTCTTATCATGGTTCCGGCGCCATCAAGGAGATCCCCGGCGAGCTCCAGCGTCGCGGCTACAAGAAGATCTTCGTCTGCTCCGACCCCGATCTGGTCAAGTTTGGCGTTACCGCTAAGGTGACCGACGAGCTCGACGCCGCCGGCATCGCTTGGAGCCTCTACTCCGAGATCAAGCCCAACCCCACGATTCAGAACGTCAAGGACGGCGTCGAGGCCTTCAAGGCCGCCGAGGCTGACGCTATCGTGACCATCGGTGGCGGCTCCTCCATGGACACCGC
>USEF01000184.1 GCA_900553475.1 uncultured Collinsella sp.
ACCGTCGCTCGCGTACCAAAGTACGCGTCGCTCCTCTTTCGCGGCAACCTGCGGCACCTGGACAACCCTCGCCGACCTGTGGGGTTTCGTTTATGACTTGGGAGAAATGATGACTGAGGTAATAGAAGCGTCTGATCTTAAATACGACGCCCGCGGGCTGATTCCTTGTGTGGTTCAGCAGTATGACACCGGCGAGGTGCTTATGGTTGCTTGGATGAACGAGGAATCGGTGGGGCTGACGCTCAAGACCGGTACCACGTGGTTTTGGAGCCGCAGTCGCCAAGAGCTCTGGAACAAGGGCGCGACGAGCGGCAATATGCAAGTGGTCAAGGAGCTCTGGGCCGACTGCGATAGCGATACGCTGCTGGTCAAGGTCGACTCGCCGGGTCCGGCCTGCCACACCGGCAACCGTACCTGCTTCTTTAAGAAACTCGCGTAGGACGGGCGCTCGACTAGGCGCTTGGCCAACCAGAAAGGATTGAACTATGGGTGTGCGCACCGCAAACGTTCAGGATGGAAATATCGGAGAGACGTTGACAGGTCTGGCCGAGGTGATTCACGGTCGTCGTGATGCATCGCCGCAGGAGAGCTATACCGCGCGTCTGCTGACCGACGTCGAGGACGAGCTGCTCAAGAAGCTTGCCGAGGAGTCGAGCGAGGTGATCATGGCCTGCAAGGATAACGATCACGACCACATCCGCTACGAGGCCGGCGACCTGGTCTACCACCTGCTCGTGACGCTTGAGCGCTACGGCATCACCCTCGACGAGCTGGCTGGCGAACTCAACGCCCGCCGCCACTAGTCATTGGGGACGTTCTTAAACGACTAGTTAGGCGAGGGGTGTGGATTCCCATTCGCCGGTGGCGTGGGGGACGTCGAAGGTTCGGTAGCCACAGTCGTAGGCGTGTGCCTGGGCCTCACGGATGTTCCAGCAGATGTCGCAGGCGCGGTGTGCGTCCGAGCCAAAAGTGATCGGCACCTCGGCGTGGGCAAAGCAACGCAGCAATCCGGTCGCGGGATAGTGGTCGTCGAGGCCCTTGCGCGGTGCGGCGGTCGAGACCTCAACGCGGCGGCCCGTATCGTGCGCGCACTCGGCCATCTGCTGCCAAAACGGTGCGGGGTCAAAGTCGGGCGCAAAGCCTTCCTTCGAAAAGCGCATGACCAGGTCGGGGTGAGCCATCACATCAAAGTTGAGCGGGCTCTCGCAGGCGCGGCACCAGTCATCGACATAGCGCTCCCACACGCCGCGCACGCCTAAGTTATCCCAAACATGCAGGTCGGTGTCATCGTCGATCCAGCCGCAGCGCGAATCGGGCGTATCGGGACGAGCGACGTCCTCCGTCCCCGTCGTCCCCGCGGCGCCTGCCGCAATATCTCCCGGGTTGCCAATCCAATGCACGCTGCCCAGGCGTACGACGGCGCCCTGGGACCAGCGCTCAACCAAAGGCTCGCAGCCCTCGTACCAATCGCATTCAAAGCCATAGATAAAGCTGAGCTCCGGCACAATCTGCGCGGCAAGCTTGCGAGCATCCTCAAAAGCCAGACGATGTACCGGCAGGTCGCCCTCAGTAACCTGCACTTCGCAGTTGGCATCCATGCTGGCGGGCAGGGTGAGATGGTCGGTCGAGACCATGACGCGGCAGCCGGCGGCGGCAGCAGCAGCGCGGACGTTGTCCTCAAACGAGGCATGGCCGTCCGAAAACGAAGTATGGGTGTGGCAATCGACCAGCGGGCATGCGGGCATGGCGACTCCTTTGCGTCAAGCGAATCCGCTTCATTGTAATGGCGCAGCCCTCAACACGCCGGACACGCCGGGGGTCGAAATCGATTGGAAAGGCTGTGCGACGCGCGGTGCGGCCTCGCTTTCGCTCTCAAAACGTGTACATCAGCCTCCAAAAGCTGCAAAAAATGACATGTTTGGAGGCTGACGTACACGTTTGAGTGGAGCGGGCCGGCGTTGGAGCGCGCCAGCACTTGCGCCCAGCAAAAGTCGCACCTATCCCATGACGCCGCCCCCACACCGCTCGCGATGTGCTAGCGTTTGGGTGAACAAAACGAGCCCGCGCGGAAAGGATCCGGACCGTATGCCATGCGATAGCAAATCTCCGCTGTCCCGCGAGACCGATGCACCCGAAACCATCGTCAAGCTGGAATGCGACATTGACGATGCGTCGCCCGAGGTGCTCGCCTACGCCGCCGACCGCCTGCGCGAGGCGGGTGCGCGCGAGGTGCACTGGCTGCCCGTCTATTGCAAGAAAGGCCGCCCCGGTTGGCAGCTGCAGGTGATCTGCTCGCATGAGGATATCGAACGCCTGCAGACGATTATCTTTTTGGAAACAACGACCAATGGCATCCGGCGCCAGGTGATGGAACGCGTTTGCCTGCCGCGCCGATTCGAGCAGGTGACAACGCCTTGGGGCGAAGTGTCCGTTAAGGTGGCGACCCTGCCCGACGGCAGCGAGCGCGCGGCTCCCGAGTACGAGGATTGCGCCCGTCTTGCCCGCGAACATGGCGTGCCGCTCCAACGCGTGATGCAGGCGGCTCAGAGCGCGGCACTGCGATTTGAATAACGCGGCTGGTGGCGACATCCTGCGCCCAGCCATATCAACCCCTTTCGAAAGGACCACCATGAAATACCTCATCGCCTCCGATATCCACGGCTCGGCATATTGGACCGAGCGCCTCTGCGCCGCCATCGAGTCCGAGCAGCCTGACCGCATCGTGCTGCTGGGCGACCTGCTCTACCACGGCCCGCGCAACGACCTGCCACGCGATTACGCCCCCAAGCGCGTAATCCCGCTGCTCAACGCCCTGGCCGACCGCATCATCGCGGTGCGCGGCAACTGTGACGCCGAGGTCGACCAGATGGTGCTCGACTTCCCCGTCATGGCCGACTACGCCACACTGTTCGACGAGACCGGCCGCGAGCTGTTCCTGACGCACGGCCATGTCTTTGGCGCCGGCATGCACAACAGCGTCGACCACGCGCCCGCGTTGCCTGAGGGCTCCGCGCTCGTCTACGGCCATACGCACATCAAGGTCAACGAGGAAAGCGCTGCGCACCCGGGCCTGTGGCTCTTCAACCCCGGTAGCGTGAGCATCCCCAAGGACGGCTCGCACAGCTACGGCATCTACGAGGGCGGCGCGTTCCGCCACGTGGTCATGGAGGAGGAGTAGCCATGGCGCAGCACATGGCTCAGCAAAATGCCGAGGGCTCGCGCGATCTGTCCACGCTGGTAGACGCGTCGACCGAGCTGCAGCATCTGGTGCAGACCATCTGGCGTCTGCGTCAGCCCGATGGCTGCCCGTGGGACCGTGAG
>USEF01000185.1 GCA_900553475.1 uncultured Collinsella sp.
GATGAGGCCGGTCACGTCCACGTTGCCACCAAAGTAACGGTTTTTGATGGCCGTAACGGAGCCGGCTAGGCCGTGCGGCGACTCCACAAAGCGCGCCACGGTGTTGCGCGCGCTGGCACCCGAGAGGCACAGCAGGCGCTGGTTGCGCTCGGCGATGCCAGCGCGAACGTTGGCAAGGCGCTCGGCGTCGGCGGCAAGGACATCGTCGGTCTCGTCCAGATAGGAGCGGATCATGCCGATGCCGTCGTAGTACTGCGGGTAGCCGTCGTAAAAGTCTGCCTCGGGAGGATCGATGCCGGCGTCCAGATAGAACTCGTCGCTCATCTGGAAGGTATGGCGGCCAAATCGCTCGAAGGCACGGTCCTGGAAGGGCCGGATCATGGCGATGGTCTCGCGCGCCAGCTCGGGCTTGTCGCTGTAGGACCAGCTAAAACGGTTCTGATGCTTGGTAAAGCCCAGTGGCACAATGCCCAGGCTCGTGATCTGTTCGTGCTCCTCGCAAAAGCGCAGAGTCTTCAGCAGTTCCTCGCCGTCGTTCATGCCGGGGCACAACACGATCTGCGCGTGAATCTCGATGCCGGCGGCCATGATGGTCTCGAGCACGTCCATGCCGCGCTGGGCGTTGCGGCCCATCATCCGGCGGCGGACATCGGGGCTCACGGCGTGGACCGACACATTCATGGGGCTCATATTGCGATCGATGACGTTTTGCACGTCCTCGTCGGTGAGGTTGGTCAGCGTGACGAAGTTGCCCTGCAAAAAGCTCAGGCGATAGTCGTCGTCGCGGATGTAGAGCGTGGAGCGCCCGCCCTTGGGCAGCATCGTCATAAAGCAGAACACACAGGCGTTTACGCAGGTACGCATGCCGTCGAAGATGGGGCCATCGAACTCAAGGCCCCAGTCCTCGCCGGGAAAGCGATCGAGCTCGACGGGGGTGACGGTACCGTCGCGCGGATCGAAAACCTCCAGCTCGACGGTGTCGTCGTCTGCCTCCCAGAGCCACACGATCATATCGGTCAGCTGCTCGCCGTTGACCGTGAGCACGCGCATTCCCGGCTCGATACCCACATCCCACGCGGGCGATTCGGGACGCACGTTTTTAACGAGCGCGCCCTCACCCGGCTCGGGGTCGCGGCTGCGCCCGTAATCGGCCACCTCGGCGGCGTATGCGGGTACGGTCTGGTCCATGATTAGCGGCAAAGCTCCTTGATGCGCTCGACGGCGCGCTCGATGTGTTCTTGCGGGGTGGAAGCGCCGGCGGTGATGCCAATGTGGCGCGCCCTGGCAAACCATGCGGCCTCGATCTCGGACGCCTCTTCTATGTGGTGTGTATGCTCGCAGACGTCGGCGCAAATCTGCGCCAGGCGGCGGGTGTTGCCCGAGTTCTTGCCGCCCACCACAACCATGCAGTCGCAGCGGTTGGCAAGTGCGGCTGCTGCCTGTTGACGCTCACTTGTGGCGGCGCAGATGGTGTTGATCACGCGCAGTTCCTGCACGCGTGGGGTGATGGCAGCCACGACCTCGGCCAGGTTCCGTGCGGTCTGGGTGGTCTGCACGACGAGGCCCACCTTGCCCTTGAGCGGTAGCGCGTCCGCATCGGCGGCGCAGCTCACGACCTGCGCGTCATCGCCGGCGTGGCCCAGGATGCCCTCGACTTCGGGGTGGCCCGGCTCGCCCACGACCACCACGTGATAGCCCTCTCGTACCAGGCGTTCCGCCGCCATGTGGACCTTTTTCACGTAGGGGCAGGTGGCGTCGACCACGGTAAGACCGCGATCGTGAGCCGCCTCGATCACCTGCGGCACCACGCCGTGGGCGCGGATGATTACGGTGCCCGATGCCGCGTCGTTCAGGGTCTCGGCCAAGCCAATGCCGGCCTCGGCGAGCTCGCGCACGACGATGGGGTTATGGATGAGCGGGCCCAGGGTGTGGACCTGAGCGCTCTCCCCTGCCTGCGGCGCGGCGGCCAGCGCCATGTCGAGCGCGCGCTGCACGCCGTAGCAGGTGCCGGCATGGGCTGCGATCTCGATGGTGGGCGCGCCGCCCTGGTCGGACGCGGTCGCGGTGGTGCCCATAACGTTCTCGTCCATGGCTAGAACCTGCCCGGATGCTCGGCGCACAGCTCGTCTCGCATGGCGTAGACGCGGTTCATGGCCTCGGACTCAAACCAGGCCAGACGCTCCGTGCGCTTAAGCCCGGCTGGCGCGTCGGAAAGCGAGATGGCCTTGCCGGCGCGGATCCAGCACTTCTTGGGGCGCATGATCTTTTTGCCCGCAGGCGTGATGTCGGACCAGCCACAGATGGCGAGCGGGTTCACGGGTGCCTTGCCCATCTGGGCGATGAGCGCAAAGCCGCCGTGGACCTCGGGCTTGATTTCGCGCGAGCGGATGCGCGTGCCCTCGGGGAAGATCAAGACGTCCTCGCCGCGCTGCAGCGCATGCTGAGCGGCGCGCAAGCACTTCATGTCGGCGGTGCCGCGCTCGACGGGAATACCGCCCACACGGCTAAAGGCCCAGCGCACGATCTTGCTCTTGGCAAACTCGAATTTAAAGATGGGACGAATGCGGCGGCCGCCAAAGAACAGTGCCGTTTCCACGGCCAGCAACTCGGCCATCGAGGTGTGGTTGCAGATGACCACGCTGCCGCGGCCTTCCTGTCGCTCAAACAGCAGGTCGGCGTCCTCGACCTCCCAGCGCCACATAAGCTTGGAGAAGGCCCACAGGATGCCCATGACCACGGCGACGGTGCCGCGGATGAGCGCCGGGAACTCGGCGTAGGGGGCGTTGTAGTAATCCTCGGGCGTCTGTTTAAACAGGCGCATGGGCTACCTCCTTTGGTTGATGAGGTCCTCGATGATCGAGACGACCTCGTCGATGGTGTGGGCGGTGGAGTCGACGTGCACGGCGTCCTCGGCGGGAACGAGCGGCGCGACCTCGCGGCTGCTGTCGAGCTTGTCGCGTTGCTTGAGTGCGTCGAGGGTTTCGTCGACCTCGGCCTCGAGCTGCTCGGTGGTGAGCGGCTGGACGTCGTTTTGGTGGCGCTGCAGCACGCGGCGACGGGCGCGTTCGCGTGGGTCGGCGGTCAGGAACACCTTGACCTGTGCGTTGGGGAACACGACGGTGCCGATGTCGCGACCCTCGGCGACGATATCGCGGTCCTCGGCGGCGCGGCGCTGGTGGATGAGCATGGCGGTGCGCACGCCCGGGTAGGCCGAGACCTTGGATACGTTGGCGTCGACCTGCGGGGTGCGGATGGCGG
>USEF01000186.1 GCA_900553475.1 uncultured Collinsella sp.
GGCTGCCGTGGTGACGCGTGCGTGCCGCGGGCGTGCCCTGGGGCTTGCCGCTGTCGCGCTTGGAGCTGGCCTGCTTAGGCGGGATGCCGCCGGCCTTGAGGATTTGCACCTCGCGGTCGGTGAGCTCGCGCCACGAGCCCTTGGCCACATCCTTGAGCTCCAGGCCGGCAAAGTTGCTGCGATGCAGGCGGATCACCGGGTGGTGGATCTTGCCCAGCATGCGCTTGACCTGGTTCTTACGACCCTCGCGGATGATGACCTCCACGGCGGTGGTGCCGGGCTTGACGCCCTGCGGAGCCACGGCCTCGGCTTCGCGAGCGGTGATGACGCGGCAGATTGCCGGCTGGCATAGGCCGTCGTCGAGCTCGATGCCACGACGCAGCGGCGTGAGGTCGCGGTCGGACAGTTCGCCGTCCACGAGTGCCTGGTAGGTCTTGTAGACGTGTTTGCTCGGGTGCAGCAGGTCCTGCGACAGGTCGCCGTCGGTGGTAAAGAGCAAAAGGCCCGTGGTGTCGCGGTCCAGGCGGCCCACCGGGAACAGGCCCGGAAATCGGTCGCGGGGAACCAGGTCCGCCACACAGGGACGCTCCTGCGGGTCGCTCATGGTGGTGAGATAGCCGGTCGGCTTGTAGAGCATCAGGTACACGGCGCCCTGGTCGAGCTTAACGGGCATGCCGTCGACCTCGATATGATCGCGGTCGACATCGACCTTGGTGCCCAACTCGGTCGCGACCTCGCCGTTAACCGTCACTCGGCCGGCGGTCATCAGGTCCTCCGCCCCGCGGCGGCTCGCCACGCCTGCGCGCGCCAAAAAGCGCTGCAGGCGCATGGTGTGCGGATAGACGGGCTGGGCGTCGGACTTGTGCACATCCGCGTTGGGCGCCGCAGCGCCGGTGCGCATCTCCCCTGTCTCGTTAGTCTTCGTCATGCGTATCCTCCGCAGTGTCGTCGGTGGGCAGCGTTTCCTCGCCGCCGACTGCCTCGACATCATCAATATCGGTATCGAGCAGCTCACGTTCTTCGTCCAGATCCTCAGCCTGCTCCTCGAGCGTGGACTGAATGCTGCGGCCGCTCAGGCGCTCGCGGATAAATTGACGTGACTGCTCGTCGGGGGCAAACTGCTCCAGATCGGGAAGGTCGCGGGTGGAGCGCAGACCGAACTTCTCCAAAAAGGCGTTGGTCGTGCCGTAAATGATGGCCTGACCGCGCTGGGGGTCGCGCCCGAGCTCGCGCACCAGGCCCTTGTCAACGAGCGACGCAATGACACCGTCGGAGTTGACGCCGCGGATGCCCTTGACCACCTCGCGCGTCACGGGCTGGTGATAGGCGATCACGGCCAGGGTCTCGAGTGCCGCCTGCGACAGTTTTTGCGTGTCCCAGCTCAACACATAGGCCTCGACCACGTCGTGATATGCGGGATGCGTAAACAGGCGCCAGCCGCCGGCGACCTCGCGCAGCTGAAAGCCGCGGTTGGCCTCCTCGTACTCAACTTTGAGCTCGGCGAGCAGCGATGCGCATTCGCCGGGGGCGATATCCAGCGCACCAGCCAGCGCGGGCGCGCTCACCGGATCGCTCGACACCAGCAGGAGCGCCTCCAAGGCGCCTTTGAGGCTATTTGTCTCCAGCGGGGAAAGGGTTGACATGGTTGCCGCTCCTATTCGGTGAGCTCGGGGCCCTCGCCGGGTACGTAGGCCTCGGCGCCCTCGACGCGGTTGATGCGGATGGTTCCAAAGATTTCGTCCTGGCTCAGGGTGAGCGAGCCACGCTTGGTGAGCTCCAGCATGGCCAGGAAAGTGACGACGAGCTGCTCGGTGGTGGCGTCGCCGTCCAACAGCTCGCGGAAGGTGCAGGTTTGGTGCGCCGTGGTAAAGCGGTCGACCGAGGCCACCGTCAGGTCGAGCGGCACGCGATGCGGTGCCACGTGCTCGGCCTCCAACAGGAAGGTCTGGCGCTTGCCGTCCAGGTCGGCACAGATGACGGCCAGGCCGCGCAGGGTGATGCCGGCCAGGTAGTCGGGCATGAGGCCCAAAAACTCCGGGTCGGGGCCGGCCACACGCGGATGCATGCGGCTCTCGGCCTGCATGCGCGCGCCAAGGGCTGCCGCCGCGCTCTTAAACTGCTTGTAGGCGATCAGGCGCTGGATCAGGACCTCGCGCAGGGCATCGCCGTCGAGCGCGCTGAGTTCCTCGAGGTCATCGTCGAGCTCGTCATCATCATCGGCTTTGCGCGGGGCCTCCTGAGGCACCAGCGAGGCGGCCTTGATGTCCAAAAGCGTAGCCGCGACCAGCAAAAAGTCGCTTGCCACATCCAGGTCCAGCGCCTCGATGCGCTCGGCTTCGGCCAGGTATTGCTCGGCCACCTCGCTAATGGAGATGGCGCCGATATCTACTTTTTGACGGGTTACCAGCTGCAGCAGCAGGTCGAACGGTCCGCTGTAGACCTGCGTCGACACGCGATACGACATCTTCGACCTCCTTTGACGGCGCCTTCGCGGCGCGGTTTGGGTGCATGTTGCGACCGTTTTGCGCGGTCGACCTGTAAGTTTACCTTAGATGCCGGCGATTGCGAAGTTGAGCAGCCACTCAGCCAGCGGATACACGGTAACGTCGAAATAGCGGCCGATCACATCGATACCGGTCCACATGGGCAGCAGATACAGCACGATGATGAGTATGGGCATGGCGTATTGCTGCAGGTGGTAGTAGTTGGTGAGCGCTTTACCTTTGAGGAACGGCACGATGATAGACGAGCCGTCAAGCGGCGGAATCGGAATGAGGTTAAAAAACGCGAGCGACAGGTTAACCACGATAAAGGCAGCGCCGAAGTTCATGATTTGCGACGCCACGCCAAAAGACATGCTGGCGTAGAGGTTGCCATAGACCAGGTGCATGAGGGCTGCGGCCAGGCACGCGAGTGCGATATTCGATGCGGGGCCTGCCGCGCTCACCAGGACCTCGTCGCGCTTGGGGTGCTTGAGGTTGTTGAGATAGACGGGCACGGGCTTGGCGAAGGCAAATACCGGGCCGCCGGCCGCGAGCATAAGCAGCGGCAGGAGGACGGTGCCAAACGGGTCGATGTGGTTGAGCGGGTTGAGCGAGACGCGGCCACGG
>USEF01000187.1 GCA_900553475.1 uncultured Collinsella sp.
GTGCTGGCCTGGGACCCCGATGACGATGTCATGCCGGCCGCCAGCATGGGCACTGTCGCCGGAGAGCTCAACGACAAGACACTCGCCGAATGCGACATCATCGTCCTGGCTTGCTACCCCGAGGCCTGCATCGAGTGGCTCGAGGCGCATGCCCAGGCACTCGCCGACGCCACCGACACCGAGGCCATCATGGGCCCCGTGGTGATCGACACGGTGGGCGTCAAGGGCATCGTGTGCGAGCGCGCCTTTGAGCTTGCCCGCGAGCACGGCTTTTACTTTGTGGGCGCGCACCCCATGGCGGGCACGCAGTACTCGGGCTATGCACACTCCCGCGCCGACCTGTTCCAGGGCGCGCCACTCGTTCTCGTGCCGCCCGCGGTGAACGACGCACTCAAGCTGGAGCTTTTGGGCCAGGTACGCGAGATGGTGCGCCCCTTGGGCTTTGGCAAGTTCAGCGTGACCAGCGCAGCCGAGCACGACCGCGTCATCGCCTTCACGAGCCAGCTTGCGCACGTGGTATCCAACGCCTATGTTAAGAGCCCGACCGCTCAGGTCCACCACGGCTTTTCGGCCGGCAGCTACCGCGACCTCACCCGCGTGGCGCACCTCAATCCGCAGATGTGGTCCGAGCTCATGATCGACGACGCCGATGCTCTCGCCTTCGAGATCGACCACCTGATCGACTCGCTCGGCGCCTACAGCCGTGCGCTCAAGGACCGCGACCAGCGCTATCTGGAGAATCTCCTTGCCGAGGGCGACCGCATCAAGCGCGCACTCGACGACGAGGCCTCCCACTAGACCACCTATCACGCCAGGTCGAAAGGACCGAAGCTTATGGCGATTACCATCGATATCGACACTGCACGCCCCTACCAGGTGCATGTTGGCACGTTTTTGCTGGAGCAAACGGGACCGCTCGTGCGCGCCACTGCCGGCGGCACCAAGGCCGTCATCGTGACGGACACCAACGTGGGCCCGCTCTACCAGACGCCCGTAAAGCAGAGCCTGGAGGCGTCAGGCTACGAGGTGAGCATCTGCACCTTCGAGGCCGGCGAGGCCCATAAGCGCGCCGAAACCTATGTTGCCATTTTGGAGTTTGTGGCCGAGCACGAGCTTTCGCGCTCCGACGTTATCGTGGCGCTCGGCGGCGGCGTCGTGGGCGACGTGACGGGCTTTGTGGCCGCCACCTACATGCGCGGCTGCAAGTTTGTGCAGATCCCGACGAGCCTGCTCGCCATGGTGGATTCGTCGGTGGGTGGCAAGACCGCCATCGACCTGGCTGCCGGTAAGAACCTGGCCGGCGCCTTTTGGCAGCCGAATGTGGTTATCGCCGACGTGGGGTGCCTGGCCACCCTCACGCCCGAGCAGTTCGCCGACGGCTGTGGCGAGGTCGTCAAGCACGCCGTGATCGCCGACCCAGAGCTTTTCGCCGAGCTGGAGAAGACCCCGCTCACGCTGGAGCTGCTCAACCGCGATGTGGCCCGCGTAGCGCTCATCATCGCCCGCAATATCGACATCAAGCGCGCCGTGGTCGTCGCCGACGAGCGCGAAACCAACCAGCGCAAGCTCCTCAACTTTGGACACAGCGCCGGACACGCCGTCGAGGCCTGCGAGCACTTTGAGCTCGGACACGGCAACTGCGTTTCGATCGGCATGGGTATCATCACGCGCGCCGCGGCCCTGCACGGCGTTTGCGATGCTGCACTGCCCGGTCGTATTGAGGAGCTCTGCGCCCGCCATGGCCTCAAGACCCGCTGCGACCAAGATGCCGACGCCATCTTTGCCGAGGCGCTGCACGACAAAAAACGTGCCGGTGACACTATCGACCTGGTGATTCCGCACGGCATTGGCCGCTGCAGCATCGACCGCACGCCGCTTTCCACTTTTCATGAACTCATTGCCGAGGGCCTCGGCCAGAAGGGAGACGCATCCGCATGCTAGCCCGCATCACCCCGTCCCCGCTCAAGGGCACCGTTCCCGCCATCGCATCCAAGTCGATGGCGCACCGCTTGATTATCTGCGCTGCGCTTGCCAACGGCGAGACGCACGTCACCTGCAACACCACCTGCGCCGACATCGAGGCTACGGTGCGTTGCCTTACGGCCCTGGGTGCCCGCATCGAGACCGTCGAGGACGGCTTCCAGGTCCACCCCACCATGAAGAGTGTTGAGTTTGGCCTGCTCAAAGCACTTGCAGGCGGCACGCTCGACTGCGGCGAGAGCGGCTCCACGCTGCGTTTTATGCTGCCCGTCGCCTGCGCGTTAGGCGCAGAGGCCACCTTTGTGGGCCAGGGTCGTCTGGGCGCCCGCCCGCTCTCTCCGCTCTCGGACGAGATTATCGCCGCCGGTTGCGACCTGCAGGGCCTGGGCGGTTTTCCGCTCAAGACGAGCGGACGCATGCGCCCGGGCACCTTTGTGCTGCCGGGCAACGTGAGCTCGCAGTACATCTCGGGTCTGCTGCTGGCAGCCCCGTTGCTCGCCCAGCCCTCCTGCGTGCAGGTGACCGGCCTCATTGAGAGCCGCCCCTACATCAACCTGACGATCCAGGCCATGAAGGCCTTTGGCGTCGAGGTCAACGTCGAGCGCATTCCGGCCAAGGACGGCCAGCCCGAGGTCACGAACTTCCGCGTGAGCAGTGGCTCGTATCGCACGCCCGGCAGCGTAGCCGTCGAGGGCGACTGGTCCAACGCTGCCTTTTGGCTGTGCGCCGGCGCCATCGGCACCGACCCTATCACCGTCGAGGGTGTGTCCCTGAGCTCCGCGCAGGGCGACCGCAACGTGCTTGCCGCGCTTTCGCGCTTTGGCGCCCGCATCGTGCGCTCAACCAACGCCGCCACCGTGCAGTCCGACAAGCTCGCCGGCTTTGAGATGAGTGCCCACGACATTCCCGACCTCGTGCCCGTTATCTCGGCCGTGGCCTCGCTGGCACAGGGCCGCACCTTTATCCGCGATTGCGCCCGTCTACGTATCAAGGAATCCGACCGCCTGGTCACCACCACCCGCGAGCTCACCGCGCTGGGCGCGCAGGTGCGCATTGCCGGCGATGACCTCATCATCAAGGGTGTCGATGCCTTTATCGGCGGTGAGGTCGATTCGCACAACGACC
>USEF01000188.1 GCA_900553475.1 uncultured Collinsella sp.
CGCTTTCCGTGCGCCAGGTGACCGGCAAGCCTATCAAGTTCGTGAGCATGGGCGAGAAACCCGATTCGCTGGAGCCGTTCTATCCCGATCGTATGGCCAAGCGAATCTTGGGCATGGGCGATGTTGTCGGCATCATCGAGAAGGCCCAGGAGGCGGCCGACGCCGAGCAGCTCGAGGCTGCCGAGCGTATGCTGCGCGAGGGCTTTACCATGAACGACATGCTCGACCAGATGAAGGCCGTCAAGAAGATGGGCGGCATGAAGGGCATCTTGGGCATGCTTCCCGGCGGCCAGCGCGCGCTCAACCAGATGGGTGGCAACTTGGACGAAGGCATCTTCGACAAGAACGAGGCCATCATCATGTCGATGACCAAGGAGGAGCGTCTGCGTCCTTCCATCATTAACGGCCAGCGCCGTGCCCGCATTGCCAAGGGCGCCGGCGTGACTCCCACCGAGGTCAATAGCCTTATGAAGCAGTGGGGCGAGATGAACAAGATGATGGGCCGCATGCGCACGATGGCCAATCAGGCACAGGCCGGCGGCAAAAAGGGCAAAAAGGGTAAGAAGGGCAAAAAGATGCGCATGCCCAATATTCCCGGTCTGGATGCCATGGGCCTGGGCGGCATGGGCGGCCTGGGAACGGGCGGCCCCAAGTCCGATATGGACCTGCTGCGCCAGATGGAAGCGCAGATGCGTAATAAGAAGTAACGACTGGTAGAGTCGTGTATGTCGAAGGCCGCTCGGATGGTATTCCAGGCGGCCTTCGTCGTTGGTGCGTTATATGTTGTGTGAGCAGACGCGTGATGGCATCGATTGCCTGCTGTTAGTGGCAGCTGCAGCCCTCGTGACCCTCGTTCTCGTGATGGCCGTGGCAACCGCAGGATCCGCCGTGCTCATGGATGTGCTCGTGGTCGTGGCCATGGCAGTCGCAGGTGGCCTCGCCGGTCTGCGCGAGCGTGCCGGCAATGAGTGCCTCGACGCAGGCGTCGCAGCTGCCCTGGGCACCTGCGTATACCGTGATGCCGGCTTGAGCAAGCGCGTTGATAGCGCCGCCGCCGATACCGCCGCAGATGAGCGTGTCAACGCCACCGTTAGCAAGCAGACCCGCCAATGCACCGTGACCAGTGCCGCCGGTGCTCACGACCTGCTCGTTGAGGACCTTGCCATCCTGGATGTCGTAGATCTTGAACTGTTCGCTGCGGCCAAAGTGCATAAAGATGTTGCCGTTGTCGTACGTCGTTGCCACCCTCACGGTGTCGACCTCCTTTGCTGGCCATGCGGCCGTTGTCGTGGTGATGGGGGAGTACGCGATGTTGCCGCCTTCGATGACGATCGCCCGTCCATTGACCAGCGCGTTTGCCACCTTGCGATGCGAGCGGCTGCAGATTGCCGCCACCGTGGCGCGGGCAATGCCCATGCACTGGGCGACTTCCTCCTGATTGAGTCCTTCCAGGTCACATAGGCGTAGGACCTCGAGCTCGTCGACCGTCATGTCGATGGCGTCGCCGCTCGCCAGGCCATCGGGGGTAAAACCGCGATATTCGGGGATGATCCCGACGCGGCGCAATTTTTCGCGTCTTCCTGCCATGCACTCTCCAAATCTGACATATGTCAACAATAGAATAGCGAACGTGCAGATTTGCGCAATGAATTTCTGGCATATGTCAGAAAATGAGGGCTTATGTTTGGGCTGTGGGGCCGCGTGCGCCTGGGCTACAATGAATCTCGCTTGTAGGCGACTGACAGGAGGGTCAATGAGCAAAGCTGATCAACAGTTTGTAACCATGTGCCGCGATATCTTGGACCATGGCACCACCACCGAGGGCCAAAAGGTCCGTCCGGTGTGGGAGGATGGCACCCCTGCCTATACCATTAAAAACTTTGGCGTTACGGCGCGCTACGACCTGCGCGAGGAGTTCCCCGCGCTTACGCTGCGTCGTACGGCGCTCAAGTCCGCCATGGACGAGATCCTGTGGATCTATCAAAAGAAGTCCAATAACGTCCACGATCTTAATAGCCATATTTGGGATGAGTGGGCCGACGAGACTGGCTCCATCGGTAAAGCCTACGGGTACCAGATTGGCCAGAAGAGCCATTATGCCGAGGGCGACTTTGACCAGATGGACCGCGTGCTGTACGACCTCAAGAACACGCCGTATAGCCGTCGCATTATGACGAACACCTATGTGTTCAGCGACTTGTCCGAGATGCACCTGTATCCGTGCGCGTACAGCGTGACCTATAACGTCACGCAGCGTCCGCAGGACGACAAGCCAACGCTCAACATGATTCTCAACCAGCGCAGCCAGGATATTTTGGCCGCGAACAACTGGAATGTGTGCCAGTACGCCATTTTGCTGATGATGGTCGCGCAGTCGGTCGATATGATTGCTGGCGAGTTGCTGCACGTGATCGCCGATGCTCATATTTACGACCGTCATGTCGATATCGTCCGTGAGCTTATCGAGCGCCCGCAGTTTGCGGCTCCCAAGGTAACGCTCAACCCCGATGTGCATGATTTCTACGCGTTTACGACCGATGATCTGATCGTCGAGGGCTATGAGCACGGCCCGCAGGTCAAGAACATCCCCATTGCGGTGTAGGTGACGCGCATGACGTGTAAGCTTTCTGCCATTGTCGCCGTGTGCGATGACTGGGGTATTGGGTGCGAGGGCGACATGGTCGTGTCCAACCGTGCCGACATGCGTCATTTTGTGGCATGCACCAAGGGTTGCCCGGTCATTATGGGGCGCAAGACGCTGTTGAGTTTTCCCGGCGGGCGTCCTCTCAAGAATCGCCGCAATATTGTGCTTACCCGCGACGAGAGCTTTGCTGCCGAGGGCGTCGACGTGGTGCATGGCGTTGACGAAGCGCTCGCCGCGGTAGCCGATGAGACCTCTGGACGGAATCGAGAACTCCAGTCTTGTGTATCCGCTACCGATCGGGCTCATGCCCTGCAGCTCGCCTTTACGGCTGGTCAGCTTCTGGATAACAGCACCGGTAAAGTCATCCGGTACGTCGACGTAAGCGATCTCCATCGGCTCTAATTTGCGGTTTCTCTCGTCATATTTGTAGAGTACCTCCGCCTTGCTGACTGCGAACTC
>USEF01000189.1 GCA_900553475.1 uncultured Collinsella sp.
AGCCAACCGCCCTGCATGATACCCTGATATTTGGGAGCGCGTGACTCGTATAGCTACTCGTCAATCGCCGCGGCACTCCATGCCGAGACGGAAGACCATGCCGCCGAGGCTTGTGTTCCCATGGACGAGTCCGGCGATGATGCAGAGTCGGATGGCTCGGAGATGACGGATGCAGACGTGGCCGCTGTCGAGCCCGCCGGCAATCCCATGGCGCTGGGCTCGGCCTTCCACGCCGCCTGCCAGTGGCTCATCGAGATGGGTGCCGACGCGTTGCCCGCTGCGCGCGCCGATGCGCTGACGCGTCTGTGGCGCCTGACGCCGGAGCAGCGCCAGCGCTTCGATGTCGCTCTGGATCGCTGGCTCAAGTCGTCGGTTCGTGCCGAGCTGTTCGCGTGGCCGTGCGTTCGTGCCGAAGTGCCGTTCTTCTCGCTGGGCTGCGAGGACGAGGACATCGCCCGCTACGGTGCATATGCCGAAGGCGCCATCGACGCTTTGGCGACCGACCCGGCCGATCCGTCACGCGCACTGGTCATCGATTACAAGACGGGTGGCACGTCGGATGAGACGCCGGACCAGCTGCTCGAGAAGCACGCCCTGCAGGCGCGCGTCTACGCCGACGTGTTGCACAAGGCGGGCTTTGAGACGGTGACGGTCAAGTTCGTTCGCGTGGAGCAGGCGAATCCAGCCATCTTCGTCGAACCCGCCGAACCTCAAGTAGTCATCTACAATCTCTAGCCCTCAGATAACTTGCGGTGGAATACGGACTGTTTTGGCCAGAAAATCCGCCAATCAGTCCGTATTTCACCGCAACTGAGAGAGGGGAGGGGTGGGTAGTGCTGCCTGATCGTTCTGATCGCTAAAACCCGTGTTGGTTTGGCTAGGTTCGGGTGCTGTCCGTGCCGTGGGGTAAAATCGTTCAGTCAGAACACGAACCCGCATCGGAGCTCATCACATGGCATTCGTCCATCTGCACAACCACACTGTCTTCTCCATGCTCGACGGCGCAACCCGTATCCAGGATATGGTTAACCGTGCCGTTGAGCTGGGCATGCCCGCCGTGGCCATTACCGACCACGGCTACATGTATGGCGTACCCGACCTGGCGCTGGCCTGCGACGCCGTCAATCACAACACGCCCGAGTACAAAACCTGGAGCCACGACAAGGCCTTCTTGGAAAAGGACCGCCGCGACGAGCTGGTGGAGCCCGATCCCGAGGCAAACCCGCGCGAGCATGCCCAGTATGTGAAGGACATGGCCATGTGGGACGAGAAAGGCAACATCGACGAGCTCAAGCCGCCTCTGGTCATCAAGCCCATCTTTGGCTGCGAGGTTTACTTTACGCCGGACGAGACGCTCGCCCGCGACCATAAGCCCGAGCTTTACCACATGATCCTTCTGGCCAAAGACCAGGAAGGCTACGTCAACCTGATGCAGACGGTCTCCGAGGCCGCCGTGCAGGGCTTTTACTACAAGCCGCGTGTGACGCTCGACAACCTGCGCCGCCACGCCAAGGGCATGATCTGCACCAGTGCCTGCATCGCGGGCATCATCCCCAAGTACATCGACCGCGGTGACATGGAGGGCGCCATCAAGTGGGCCGAGACCTTCCGTGATACCTTCGAGCCCGGCGACTTCTATATCGAGATCCAGGAACACGGCATCACCACCGACAACGGCCTGACTGACGAGCAGATGGACCGCACGCTCATCGATATCGCCAAGCAGGTGGGCGTCAAGGTCATCGCCACCAACGACTTCCACTACCTGCGCCGCGAGGATGCGCCCGTGCAGGACGTCATCATGTGTATTGGCATGAACGCCAAGGTCGATGACCCCAACCGCATGCGCATGACCGGCTCGGAGTTTTACATGAAGACCGAGGAGGAGATGCGGGCGATGTTCCCGTATTGCCCCGAGGCCTGCGACAACACGCTCGAGATCGCCGACAAGTGCTACGTGGAGCTGGACTGGGACTCCATCATCCTGCCGCGCTTTCCGTTGCTCGATCCCGGCGAGACGCACGAGAGCCAGTTCCGTCGCGAGTGCGAGAAGGGCCTGCGCCAGCACTATGGTGACGACTGGGCCACGCGCGAGATCGGTGGCGTCAACATCAAAGAGCGCTTTGAGTACGAATACAAGGTCATCTGCGACAAGGGCTTTGCCGCCTACTTTTTGATCGTTGCCGAGTACGTGCAATGGGCCAAGGACAACGGCATCGGCGTCGGCCCCGGCCGTGGCCGCCGGCGCTATCGTCGCCTACGCCATGAACATCACCGCGTTCGACCCGCTCGAGAACGGCCTGATGTTCGAGAGGTTCCTGTCCCCGCAGCGTACCGAGATGCCCGATATCGATATGGACTTCGACGATGAGCGGCGCCTCGAGGTCGTGGAGCACGTTCGCCAGCTCTACGGCCCCGAGAAGGTCACCCACGTCATTACCTACTCGACCATTAAGGCCAAGCAGGCCATCAACGACGGTCTTCAGGTCGACATTGACCGCGCCGTCGTGATCGAGGAGAAGGCCTTCGGCTCCTGCTTCCAGAGCGCCGACCAGCAGGAGGGCATGGGCGCCTTCCTCGAAAAGCGCAAGCACGAGCCCTTTATCAACAAGTGATTCCATAGAATTATCTATTTATATTGTAGGAGGATACACACAATGAAAGTTGCAGTTTTCGGCGCCGGCACCATGGGCAGCGGCATCGCTCAGGTCTTCGCGGCCAAGGGCCACACCGCTCTGATGTACGCTTCCAGCGTCGCTTCCGCTCAGCGCCACAAGGATAAGCTCGCCGCTTCCCTGCAGAAGCGCGTCGAGAAGGGCAAGATGACCGAAGAGGCCAAGGACGCCATCCTGAACAACATCCTCGTCGAGGAGAAGTCTGCCGCGGCGGACGCCGACCTCGTCATCGAGTGCGTGGCGGAGAACATGGACACCAAGCGTCAGCTCCTCGGCGAGCTCGACGCGATGTGCAAGGAGAGCACCGTCTTCGCGACCAACACCTCTTCTCTGTCTGTCACCGAGATGGGTCTCGGCCTCAAGCACGCCGTCATCGGCATGCACTTCTTCAACCCCGTGCCCAGCATGA
>USEF01000190.1 GCA_900553475.1 uncultured Collinsella sp.
GTGTTGGGCAGCCGCCGCCTGCGTTTTGCCAAAGAAAGATTATTGTCGGGCCCTAAATGCCTTTTGCTTCTGCTCCCTCCGCAATCATGTTGCGGTTATACACCAGGTGCAGATACATCGCGTCGTGCGCGGCGGTGGGATTGCGCGAGGCGATGGCGTCGGCCACATTGCGGTGCGTGCGGATAGTTTCCTCGACGAGCTTTTTGCCAGTCACGTCGATAAAGAGGGGGACGGACGCCTTGAGCACGCCCATCAGGCGGGGAACGACGAGGTTTCCGGAGCTCTCGGCAATGGCATTGTGGAACGCGGTGTCGGCGGCGGAGTAATCCTCACCGGCCTCGGCCAGGCGCTCGGATTCATCGCAGAGCTCTTTGATACAGACGACCTGGTCGTTGGTCGCGTGCTCGGCTGCCAAGCGTGCCATCTGCGGCTCGATCATAAAGCGCACCTCGAGTAGGTCGCGCGCCAGACGCTGCTTGTCGTCGATAAAGGTAAAGCCCAGCGGGTCGTCGGCAACGCCGGGGTTTGACGCCACATAGGTGCCCGAACCCTGCTTAATGCGCACGATATTGCGCGACTGCAGCAACTTCATGGCCTCGCGCACGGTGCTCCTGCCGGCGCCCAAGCGTTCGACCAGCACGGTTTCCTTGGGCAGGCGATCGCCTTGCTCAAGGTGTTCATCCAGAATCAATTGAATGATTTTCTCCGATATTTGCTCGGGGAGTCCCGATTCGGCGCGGGCCATAGCTATACCTTTCATTACAAAATTCATCTGAGCTATTTTAGCGCACCACGGATGCGATATTGGCCGCTGGATTTGAGTCGGGCGGCTTAGATATACCGTTCGCAGCGCAAATACGACCGTTTACCAAATACATCAGATGTATTTTGAACAAATTCCAAAATGAAACATCAGACCTTTCCAAAACACGCTATAGTCATCAGACGAATTCAAAAGGTCTGATGAATTGGAGGAAAGATGTCAGACCCAACGTTTATGGCTGATCCCACCAGGCTGGTCATCGCCGCCATCATGGGCATCGCGCTGCTGCTTGCGCTCATCATCAAGTTCAAGCTGCACCCCGTGCTTTCGATGATGGTCTCGGCGCTTGTGATCGGTATCGGAGCCGGCATGCCGCTCGATATGGTGGCAGACACCGTCACTAAGGGCGTGGGCACCACGTTGCAAAACATCGCCTTGCTCATTGGCCTGGGATCGATGTTTGGCCAGATTTTGGAGGAGAGCGGCGGCGCCAAGAAGATCGCCCAGACCTTCATTGACACCTTTGGCCAGGGCCATTCCAGCTGGGCGCTGGGCATCACCGGTTTGGTCATCGGCACCACGGTGTTCTTTGAGGCCGGCGTGGTCGTTTTGATCCCGCTTGCCTTTAGTGTGGCGTCGCAGACCAAGAAGTCGACCCTATACTACGGCATCGCCCTGCTCGCGGGACTGGCGGCTGGCTATGCGTTCGTGCCGCCTTCGGCCGGTTCGGTCCTGGTTGCCGGCACGCTCGGTATCGACCTGGGCACTATGATCCTCGTCGGTATCCCCACCGCCTTCATCGCCATGGCGGGAGCGGCGTCGTGTGGGGCCGCAACGTGGGCGGCCGCATCTTTACGGACGTTCCCGAGCATTTCACTTCCGCCGAGGGGGCAAGTGACGACAAGGAGCTTCCCTCCTTTGGCATGGTCCTCGCGATCGTGCTCACGCCGCTTTGCCTAATTCTGCTTGGCACGCTGTCTTCTTACATCTCCATGCCTGAGCAGGTCGCTTCGATCCTTGCCTTCCTGGGCAAGCCGTTCGTCGCTTTGACGCTCGCCACGCTCGTCGCGATGTATCTGCTGGGCGCGCGTCGAGGCTACTCCGGCGCCGAGCTCAAGGCCCTGCTCGACCGCTCTCTTAAGCCCGTCGGCATGATCTTGCTGGTTATCGCCTGTGGCGGCGTCATTCGCTGGATGCTGCAAGACTGCGGCTTGGGCCAGGTTATCGGCCCCGTGCTCGAGGCCTCACCGCTGCCTTTGGTGGTCGTTGCCTTTTTGATTGCCGTCATGGTGCGTGCCTCGGTCGGTAGCTCCATCGTCGCTATGACCATGGCATCGGGCATTATGGCCGCCATGCCCGCGGTTGCCGGAGCCTCGGTGCTCATGCGTGCCGCTATCTGTCTTGCCATCTGCGGCGGTGCCACGGCCCTCTCGCGCGTCAACGATGCCGGTTTCTGGATGTGCTCCTCGTTCCTGGAGATTGACGAGAAGACCACCCTCAAGTCCTGGACCGTTATGGAGACGCTCATCGGCCTTTCGGGTCTTGTCTGCGCCCTGGTGATTTCGTTCTTCGCCTAGTTCGCGTAGCTAAGCATCTTTCGCCGAGTGCATCGCTCGGTACCCATTTACACCTGATTCATTAACCAACGATTGGTACAACCGTTCAATTCAAAAGAGGAGAGCATCATGGACGAGAAGACCAAGGCACAGATTCAGCAGGAGGCAGCCGACCTGGTTGCCAAGCTGCAACCGCGTTCCGGCAAGTTCCGCACCATCAGCCCCGAGATGGACCCGCTGCGTCTGGGCTCCGGCTGGACGATCGAGGACCTGGACAAGCCGCAGGTCATTATCGAGTCGACGTTCGGCGACTCGCACCCGGGTTCTGCGGGCCTGTTTGAGCTGGTCGAGGAGGTCCGTGCTGGCGTTGCCGATGCTGGCGGCCACGGCGCCCGTTACTTCTGCACCGATATCTGCGACGGCGAGGCCCAGGGCCACGACGGCATTAACTACTCGCTGCCCAGCCGCGACATGATCGCCAACATGATCGAGATCCACGCCAAGGCCACCCCGTTCGACGCCGGCGTCTTTGTCGCCAGCTGCGATAAAGGCCTGCCTGCGAACCTCATGGCCATGGGCCGCATCAACATCCCCTCCATCGTCGTTACCGGCGGTGTCATGGATGCAGGCCCCGATCTGTTGACCCTGGAGCAGCTCGGCGCCATCTCGGCCCGCTATGAGCGCGGCGA
>USEF01000191.1 GCA_900553475.1 uncultured Collinsella sp.
GGCTCGCCGATAGAACCCGGCTCCTTGGTACGGTCCATGACGGCAATCTTCTGGACGGTCTCGGGGAGAACGTCGACGAAGTGCTTGATGGAGAACGGACGGAACAGACGAACCTTGACCAGGCCGACCTTCTCGCCGTGAGCGTTGAGGTAGTCGATGACTTCCTCAAGCACGTCGCAGAAGGAGCCCATGCACACGACGACGCGGTCGGCATCGGGAGCGCCGTAGTAGTTGAACAGGCCGTAATCGGTGCCGAGCTTCTCGTTGATCTTCTTCATGTAGCCCTCGACGACGGCAGGGAGCTCGTCGTAGACCTTGTTGCAGGCCTCACGGTTCTGGAAGAAGATGTCGCCGTTCTCGTGGCTGCCGCGGGTGTGCGGGTGCTCAGGGTTGAGCGCGTGGTCGCGGAAAGCCTGGACGGCGTCCATGTCGCACATCTCGGCCAGATCCTTGTAGTCCCACATGGCGACCTTCTGGATCTCGTGGCTGGTGCGGAAGCCGTCGAAGAAGTTAAGGAACGGGGTCTTACCCTCGATGGCGGCAAGGTGAGCCACCGGCGAGAGGTCCATGACCTCCTGGACGTTGCCCTCGGCGAGCATGGCGAAACCGGTCTGGCGGCAGGCCATGACGTCGGAGTGATCGCCAAAGATGTTCAGGGCGTGGGAAGCGACGCAACGCGCGGAGACGTGGAAGACGCCCGGGAGCTGCTCGCCCGCGATCTTGTACATGTTCGGGATCATCAGGAGCAGACCCTGAGAAGCCGTGTAGGTGGTGGTCAGAGCACCGGCGCCCAGCGAACCGTGAACGGTACCGGCTGCACCTGCCTCGGACTCCATCTCGACGACCTTGACCGGGGTGCCGAAGATGTTCTTGCGACCCTGGGCCGCCCACTGGTCGACATGGTCGGCCATCGGGCTGGACGGCGTAATGGGATAGATTCCCGCTACCTCGGTGTACGCATACGAAACATATGCGGCCGCCTCGTTGCCGTCCATAGACTTAAACTTACGCGCCATATACCCCTCTCCTCTCATATAGGTATACAGGCCCCGGCGATCGCCGGGATGTTGGCGTGATGGGATTTACGCTGTTGCTTCCAATCATCTGGCAGGCAGGCTCAGCAGCAGGTACGTGGCGTGGAGAGAAGACATGCCGAGGCGAGGGACAGCTGATGCGCCCCACAGACCCGACCGCCCGTCTTGCACATGACCGAGCGCCGCAAAGGCCGCATGCCGGATGCTCCCGGGCACGCCCCGGCGATGGGAAGCGCCCGCAACGGAAATCCGCATGCGGGTTTATTGTACCCCGCCGTCAAGTGTAATTTCGTCAAATATAGGCGGGCGGTAAAGGTTTACCTCGGGTGACCGCCAAGGGCCAAAATGGCCCCTCCATCCCCGGGCGACCGGCTCTGGCGCGCCAAGGAGTGTCCCCAGCCGGCAGAGAAAAGGAACGTCCCTATCTGCCGGCTAGAGAGCACCGAAGAGGATGGCGTAGGTAGTGGATTCGCCGAGCTTGAGCTCGTCGCCGGGATTGAGTTGGGCGGAACGGCCGGGCTCGACCTGAATGCAGACGCGCGTGGCCCCGTTTACCACCACGGTTCCGTTGGTGGACGACAAGTCCTCGACGTGCCAGATATTTTGAGCATCGCACCAGATATGGGCATGGCGGGCCGAGACATCGTCGCCGACGTCGGTAATATCGCCCTCACCAGTGGCCAGCGCGCCAATCTCAACACCCTGCTCACTCGGCTGAATCCAGCGCGGGGCGCTCACGACAAAACTGTTTTGCACGCGCAGCAAGCCCAAGGGGTGCGCCGGGGCGGGTTCGCGTTCGCCCGCAGTCAGCGACATGCCAAGCGAACGCGGCGTGGATGTGCCTCCGCCACAGGTCGCGTGTGCGTAGTCGATGGCATAGTTCACCGAGGACCGCACATCCGCCGAACAACCGACGGCGACAAACAGCACCAGCACGGCCTCGGCGCGCTCGGCGGGCATGAGTTCCGCCGCCTGGGACAGGCGATCGAGCGCGTTGCGATAGAGATTCGTGTCCTGGTGGCACTCTTCGAGCGCGCGTACCATCGGTTCACCTGCAGGACCGCACACCATATTGATCACAGCCGTGGAGTCCATGGGATTGCGCTGGCACAGGGCCAGTTGCGACATAATACGCGCAGCCGAGGTACCGTATTCGGCAAAGTAGCGTTGCTGAAGCGTGCCGACCGGCGCGCGAACGATAAAGCGGGAAACCCAAGAGCGATCGGCGGCCCGGCTCTGCGGGCTGCGGCCGTCGGCGAGCGGACGAGACGAAAGCACCAGGCCGCACAGCTCGATATGGCTCAGATGCGCCGCGCGCTTAAAGATGTCAAACATGGCCCCGCATGGGGTGAGCTCAACTTGAGATGCCATGACCTAGGCCTCCTTGGTCGTAGAAATAGAATCGGACGATACTTCGACAGGTCCGCCAAAAGTACGGGCAGCTGCGGCTCCACCGGCAAGCGGAGTCGCCATCTGGGCTTTTGTGCGTCGCGGTGCCGAAACGGGAAGTTCAAAGGCAAAGCCCATCGCAAGCAAAAACCACGTAAGCGTATAGGTTGCAACCAGAGCGGCAACAAGGCCGCCCATCACGGCGCGTTGGGAAAATACGCTACATGCAGCCACAACCAGCACCGGAACCTCGCAGGCAGAAAGCGCAAGCACACCCTGCAGGAAGCCCGAGCGCCGATCGCGCGCAAGTGCCCCCGCGGCAACGCCGGCTATGTCTGGCAGCGCCAACGCCAGTGCGGCAATAATACCCGGTAGCGACCCAGACCACACGAGCGATCCCAAAGTCGCCGTCACGCGAGCGCCCGACGCCAGCAGCGCGGCCGAAACCACGACCACAGCCCAAACCACGCCACAGACGACCGTCGCGCCGACCATCAGCGCGCGACGAACCGCGCGGCCAGACGCATCCATGGGGCACGGCGTGAGCGGCTCC
>USEF01000192.1 GCA_900553475.1 uncultured Collinsella sp.
CGCACGGCCGAGGTGCTCGGCCGCGGCGGCCTGGCCTTGATTCCGACCGAGACCGTCTACGGTGTCGCCGTGGCAGTCAACGCCTTCTCGGGCGCCGTGCCCCAAGATACAAGCGAATTCCCATCGTGGCCGCGCGATCCGCAGGCTGCCGTCAATGGCGCCGCAGTTCCTGCGCTCGGCACCGGCTATCGCCGTATCTTCACTCTCAAGCAACGTGAGCTCACGCAAACCGTCGCTTGGCTGGTCGATGGCGTCGAAGCACTCGACCGCTATGGCGTGGATATCCCGGAAGATGCCCGCGTACTCGCGCGACGATGCTGGCCGGGAGCCCTGACTATCGTGGTCAAGGCAGCCCCCTGCGTGCCGACCTTTATGCGCGCTGCCGACGACACCGTGGCCCTGCGCGCTTCGGCCTCTCCCGTGGTCCAAGCGCTCATCCGCGCCTGCGGCAGTCCCCTTGCCTGCACGAGCGCCAACACGCACGGCGCGCCTTCGCCGGCAAGCTTTGCCGCCGTCGAGGGTCGCATCCTGGAGGGGGTCGATGTTGCCGTCGACGCCGGTGAGACCCCGTGTCGCGACGCCTCGACCATCGTGTCGTTCCAGCACGGCGGGCTCCAGATCCTGCGCCAAGGCGCACTTCCCGCATCAGAGATCGAGCGGGTCCTGTCCGACCCGATGCAATAGAAGGGTGTAAGCGATGTCGTTGAATCTGGGCAGCCTGGGCATGGAAGATGCCTCGTTTAACTTTGGCGGTTCCTACATCATGGCGCTCGACTGCGGCACTACCTCGGTACTCGCGGCCATTGTCGACGAATACGGCTGCATCGTTGCCCAGGCGCGTCGTAGCGTCAAAACCAGCTTCCCGCGCCCCGGCTGGGTGGAGCAGGATCCCACGGAGGTGCTTGCCAGCCAGATCGGCGTGATGATGGAGGTTCAGTTTAAGAGCGGCATCCATTCCGATCGCATCGCCGCCATCGGCATCTCCAACCAGCGCGAGACCACGGTGGTCTGGGACCGCGTGAGCGGCCAGCCCATCTATAACGCCATCGTATGGCAGTGCCGTCGTACCGCGCCGGCGATCGACGCGTTGGTTGAACAGGGTTGCGAGGAGCTGGTGCGCTCCCGCACGGGACTTACGCTTGACCCGTATTTCTCGGCCTCCAAGGTGCAGTGGATTCTCGACAACGTCGACGGCGCACGCGAGAGCGCGGCGGCGGGCGACCTCATGTTTGGCACCATCGACACCTGGCTCATCTACAACCTCACCGGCGGCCAGGTCTTTGCCACCGACTACACCAATGCCAGCCGCACGGCACTCTTTAATATCCATACGCTCGATTGGGACGACGACCTGCTGGCGCTCTTTGACGTTCCACGTTCCATGATGCCCGAGGTTCGCTGGAGCTCGGGCGACTACGGCCGCGTCGCGAGCGACATCATGACCAACATGCCGCCCATCATGGGCGTGGCGGGCGACCAGCAGGCATCGCTGTTCGGCCACTGCTGCTTCTATCCCGGCCAGACCAAAAACACCTATGGCACGGGTTGCTTTATGCTCATGAACACCGGCGACGAGGTCGTCGAATCCAAGAACGGTCTGGTCTCCACGATCGGTATCGCCGCGGACGGCAAGATCAGCTATGCGCTCGAGGGTTCTATCTTTGCCGCCGGCTCAACCATGAACTGGCTGCGCAACAACATGGGCATCATCTCGAGTGTGAGCGAGTCCGCGCAACTCGCCGCTTCGATCAACGACAACGAGGGCTGCTACTTCGTCCCCGCCTTCGCTGGCCTGGGCGCTCCCTGGTGGGACCCGCGTGCCCGCGGTATCGTGTGCGGCCTGACCGGTGCCTCGAGTCGCGCGACCATTGTGCGTGCGGCCTGCGAGTCCATGGCCTACCAGAGTTATGACGTGCTGCGCGCCATGGAGCAGGACGTGGGACTTTCGATTGAGCGCCTGTCCGTCGATGGCGGCGCCTCACGCAACGAGTTCATCATGCAATTCCAGGCCGACCTGCTGGATATCCCCGTGCTGCAATGCGAGACGGTGGAGACCACGGCAATCGGTGCCGCGTACTTGGCGGGTCTTGCCGTCGGCTATTGGGAAGACCTTGAAGAGCTGGAGCAAAATGCCCAGATCGTTAGGACCTTCCTTCCCCATATGCCCGCCGAGCGTCGCGAGCAAAACCTTGCGGGCTGGCGTGATGCAGTCAAGCGCTCGCTCAGTACCGCACAGTAGGGCTGCGATGGGCTGTTCGATACAACAAACCGCTAAACTTATGCATGGCGTGCGGCGGCAACATTGCTGCGCGCCTTGTCAGCAAGGCCGTTTTGCAGCTGCAACGAAAGGGGCAATCAACCCATGACCGTTACCTACGATGCGTCCCGTGTGACGCTTGTCGATCATCCGCTCGTCCAGCACAAGCTGTCGATCCTGCGCGACAAAAACACCGGCACCAACCAGTTCCGTCAGCTCGTGCGCGAACTCGCGCTTTTTGACGGCTACGAGGCCATGCGCGACCTGCCTATGGAAGACGTCGAGGTCGAGACCCCCATCACTACCGCCACGTTCAAACAGCTTGCCGGCAAGAAACTCGCCATCGTGCCCATCCTGCGTGCGGGCCTTGGCATGGTCGACGGTATCCTCGACCTGGTGCCCTCCGCTCGCGTGGGCCACATCGGCATGGAGCGCGACGAGGTCACCCACGAGCCGCACGAGTATTACTGCAAGATGCCCAAGGATATCGACCAGCGCATCTGCCTGGTCGTCGACCCCATGCTCGCCACGGGCGGTTCGGCCGAGATGGCCATCAGCTACCTGCGCGAGCGCGGTGTCAAGGATATCCGCATGCTGTGCATCGTCGCCGCGCCCGAGGGCCTCAAGTCACTGACCGAAAAGGACCCCGACGTACATATTTATACGTGCGCCATCGACGACCATCTCAACGAGGCCGCCTACATCGTTCCCG
>USEF01000193.1 GCA_900553475.1 uncultured Collinsella sp.
GGACCGCGCCCGCATCCGCGACGAGCGCAAAGCCGCCAAAAAGTAGTTCACTTGGGACGTCAGCCTGCTAGGATGTAGAGCGGACTTTAGCTATATAAGGAGAATCCGACGTGTCTATGCGTACCGATGATTTTGACTATAACCTGCCCGAAGAGCTCATCGCCCAGGCGCCTGCCGAGCCGCGCGACTCCTGCCGCCTGCTGGTGGTTGATCGCAAAGGCTCCGAGACAGGAACGCCGCTAGAGCATGGCGGCACCGTCGAGCACCGCATCTTCCGTGACATCATCGACTATATCGAGCCGGGCGACGTGCTCGTCATCAACCAGACGCGCGTGATGCCGGCTCGCCTGATTGGCCGCAAGACGGGCTCGGGCGGCGTGGTCGAGACGCTGCTGCTCAAGCGCCGCGAGGATGTTGACCCGCTGGGTCACGTCTGGGAGTGCCTGGTCAAGCCGGGCAAGCGCCTGAAGCCCGGTGCTCAGATTGAGTATCGTGCGGGCGGCGCCCATGCGCCCGAGGGGGCTCCCGTGGTGCTGACGGCCGAGGTCGTCGACTTTGTCACCGATAGCCGCGGTGGCCGTCTGGTGCGCTTTGAGCCGGCCGGTTGCAATGCCGCCGGCGACCCGCGCACGCTCGACGAGGCCATCCATGCTGCCGGCCACGTGCCGCTGCCGCCTTACATTACCGATTACGAGGGCGATCCCGAGAAGTACCAGACCGTCTACGCCATGAAGGAGGAGCACTCGGCTGCCGCTCCTACGGCGGGTCTGCATTTTACTCCTGAGCTCATGGCCGCTATCGAGGCCAAGGGTGCGAAGTTTGCCGCCGTCGAGCTCGAGGTGGGCATCGATACCTTCCGCTTGGTGGAGGAGGACGACCCTACGCAGCACGTCATGCACACCGAGCGCTACCACGTGTCGCAGGAGGTTGTCGACGCCGTGCATAAGGCCAAGGCCGAGGGTCATCGTGTGATCGCCGTCGGCACTACCGCGGTGCGCTCGCTCGAGAGCGCGTTTGACGCGGACGCGCCGGTGTCCGATCCGGCCGTGACGGCGCGCTATTTTGAAGGCCGCGAGGACGGGGCCGATACGCTTGGCCGCGGTGACATTGTGGTGCGCGAGAACGCCACGACGCAGCTTTACCTCATGCCCGGCTCGACCTATCACGTGGTCGACGCGCTGATCACGAACTTCCACGTGCCGCGCTCCACGCTCATGATGCTCGTGAGCGCGCTTGCCACCCGCGACCAGATCATGGATGCCTACGCTGCCGCTATCGAGGAGCGCTACCGCTTCTTCAGCTTTGGCGACGCGATGCTGATTTTGTAAGTTACGCGGTTCTACGAACCGCGGTCGACGCTGCAAACGCCCCTAAGCGGCAATCTGACGTTCAATCGTCGGGCATGACCAGAAGGTCAATGCCCTCCTCTTTCACGTTACCTTGCTCGCTTAGGGGCGTTTTCGCTGACTTCGCCAAAACATTGGCGTTGCCGTTGTTGGCACTTGGGGACGTTCCTTATGTGCCGGCACCTGGGGACACTCCTTATGTCCAAGAGATTGGTGCAAGAGGGGTAGGTTGCCTTGCGTCGATCTAAATAAGTTGCGGTGAGATAGTTCTTGAATTGGCCTTTTTGGGCTAAACAGGAACTATCTCACCGCAACTGCGTTGAGCGTTTTTTTGGCGGTTGGTTTACTTGCTTGCGAACAGCCAGACTAGGATGATCACCAGGATTGCGGCGACGATGCAGACGATGGCGCCGGTGAATTTGATGCGTGAGTCGCGGGTACGCTCGCGCACCGCGTCCTCGGTGGCCTCGAGCTGGGCGACTTCTCGCTCGGTCTCGGCGTGTTCGGCTTTGTCTCGGGCCAAGGATCCTGCAAGCGACTCAGTGATCTCTGGGTGGTCGTGCACCTCGGTCGCCTGTTCGATAATCGACTGCGCATGCGCGGCATCTGCTTGGGCGTTGGCTATGCTCTGCTCTTGGTCGCGGCGTGCCTTGTCCTCGGCAGCGATCTTCTCGTGCAGTTCGCGCTGGCGCGTTGCAGCGGTGGTTTTTGCGGTCTGCAGCTCGTCGCGCGCGGCATCGGCCTCTGCCGTCACGGCTTGGTGCGCGCGTTTGGCTTCGGCAATGGGGGCCTGCGCCTGTTCGACGGCCTGCTCGGCTGCGGCAAGCGAGTGTTCAAGGTCGGCGGTGATACGCGGGACATCTTCTTCGGCTTTTCGCAGGGCATCTGCCGTGTCGGAGATCTGCATCGAGAGCTCGCTGGTGCGCACCGTATAGTTGGCGGGATTTGCCGAGGGATTGCGTTGCAGCTCGGCATACTCATGACGCAGCGTCTCGAGCTGGGCGCGCGTGGCGTCGACGGTTTGTTGTGCGGCGGCAATGCCGGCGTCTCGTTCGGCCTGCACCTTGTCGCGGATGCGCTTGGAATCCTCAAGACGGCGAACGAGGCGGTTGCCGGTCTCGCGCGAGCTCGCCTCGCGGGCCTCCACGGCATCGAGCGCGGCCTTCAGGCGGAGCTCGGTCGCGTCATCCTCTGTTTTCATTTGTTCGAGCTGACCCTTGAGCTCTGCTACTTTGGAAGCATGGACATCGCGATCGATTTCGGCTGCCGCAGCGGTCTTTTGCGCTGTGGCGATCGCCTGACGCTGGTCGGCGACGATCTGCTCGTAGCGGCCTGCGATATCCTGGCGCGTCTCGAGTTCCTCGGCCTGATCGGCAATGCGCTGCTCAAGTTCGGCCAGGTGGGCGCGGGCATCGGCAAGTGCCTTTTTCGCGGCGTTCATCTCGCGCATGGCCGAGGCGCCCTGGGCGATAAAGGTGCCCACGGCGTTCGCAGTGTTCGAGACAGCGGTCCCCAGATCGTGGCTCGCGGCGGG
>USEF01000194.1 GCA_900553475.1 uncultured Collinsella sp.
GCCGCGCCGCGTAAGCTTTCCTCGACCATGCGGTCGAGCTCGTCACGGTCGGTGATGCCGTGGCGCTTGGGCGCAAACGTGATGTTGTCGCGAATGGACTTGCGGAACGGGTTGGGCTGCTGGAACACCATGCCAATGGAACGGCGCAGCTCGTAGGTGTTTTCGGTCTTGGTGTTCACGTTGCGCCCGCGATAGTTGATCTCGCCCTCCACGCGGCAGCCGCGAATCTCGCGATTCATGAGGTTGAGGCTACGCAAGAAGGTCGACTTACCGCAGCCCGAAGGCCCAATGAGCGCCGTGATCTCGCCCTTGTGGAAGTCGAGCGACGTATTGTGCAGTGCATGGTGGTCGCCATAGTACACGTTGACGTCCTTGGTGGAGAGCACAACCTCGTCGCTCACGGCCTTGCCGCTCACGCGCACGCGCTTCTCGCTCTCCCCCACGCTCGACAGGAAGTCCCGGGTGTCGGACGATGCCGCTTCGGTTGCGGACGTTACATTCATCTCGCTCATTCGGCCGTCATCTTCCTTGCCAGTTGCTTGCCCACAATGCGGGCGATTACGTTAAACAGCAGCACGCAAATCATCAGCAGTGCAGCGGTGCCCCAGACGATCTGCTGGGCCTCGGGGCTGCCCTCGCCATAGATCTTGTAGATGTGCACGGCGAGCGACTCACCGGGGCGGAACACGTTCCAGGCGCAGGTGGGGCTCGACAGGTTAAAGCTCAAGAAGTTCAGACGCACCGGCGAGCTCATGCCCGAGGTAAAGAGCAGCGCCGCGGCCTCGCCAAAGACGCGGCCGGCCGAAAGCACGATGCCGGTCACGATGGCGGGCATGGCCTCGGGAATCAGGATGTGCAGCGTGGCCTCCCAGCGGGTAAGGCCCATGGCCAGGCATGCATCGCGCTGGGCCTGTGGCACGTCCTCGAGCGCCTGCTGGATCACGCGCACCAGGATGGGGATGTTGAACATGGTGAGCGCGACGGCGCCGGAGATGATGGAGTACTTCCAGCCCAGCTGCACCGAGAACACCAGAAAACCGAACATGCCGACGACGATGGAAGGCAGCGAGGACAACGTCTCGATGGCGGTGGAGGCGATGTCGCGGATGGGTCCGTCCGGCGCGTACTCAACCAAAAAGACCGCTCCGCCCAGGCTGATGGGCACCGAGATGATCAGGGTGATCAGCAGCAGGTAGAACGAGTCGAACAGCTGGTAGAGCACGCCGCCCTGCGTTCCGTTGGCGCGCGACGGCTCCGTGAGAAAGCCCGGCTGGAACAGCGTCGAGATGCCCTCGAACAGGATATAGGCCACCATGGAGACGACGATGAGCATGACGATGGCGACGATCGCCGTCAACACGCCCGTGGCGAAGCGGTCCTGCTTTTGGACACGCCCGAGCCTCGCCTCGTCGATGTGGATACGCGTGCTAGCCACGAGCCTTCGCCCCCTTGCGGCCGATAAGGTGGATGATCAGGATGAAGATGAGACTCATGCCCATCAGCAGCAGGCCGAGCGCCCACAGAACATCGTCTTGGGCCGAGCCCTCGGCATAGACTGCCATGGACGTGGTGAGCGTGGTGGTGATAGTGGACGCCGGCGACAGCAGCGACATCGGCATGGCCTCGATGCCGCCGATAACCATGCGCACGGCGAGCGTCTCGCCAAAGGCGCGGGTCATACCCAGGATGACCGCAGTCATGAGCGACGGCATGGCGGACTTGAGCACCACGTGCCAGATGGTCTGCCAGCGGGTGTAGCCCAGCGCGAGCGAGCCCTGGCGGTAGCCGTCGGGCACGGCGCGCAGGCCATCGACCGAAAGCGTGGTCATCGTCGGCAGAATCATGACCGCCAGCACGATGGCGCCGGGCAAGATGCCCAGGCCCGTGCTCACGTGGAAAACGCTCTTCATAAGACCGACGACCACGTGAAAACCGATCAGGCCAAAGACGACCGAGGGAATGCCGGTCAAAAGCTCAATGAGCGGCTGAAAGATCTTAGAGCCAAACTTAGGGCTAATCTCGACCGCAAAGATGGCAGAGCCGATGGCGATGGGCAGCGCGATAAGCGTGGAGAGCACCATGACCGCAAACGAGGTGACGATCAGGGGCAGGGCGCCGGTATAGGGCAGGCCGTTTTCGGCTGTGTTGGCCAGGTCCCACTTGGTGCCGGTGAAAAACTCGACGACCGAGACGCCGTCCTTGACAAAAGCCGAGAGGCCCTTTTGGGCGACCATAAAGATGAGCGCGGCAACGACAAGCGTCACGAGCGCTACGCACGCGCCCGTGACGCCCAGGCCCACGTTCTCAAGGTCGCGCTTTGGCAGCTGTTTTGCCATTGCAAACCTTTCCGGGGCGATTACTTATTTAGCAGAGACCTTGCCGCTGGCGTCCTTGACGGTGAGTTTGTCCAACTCGTAGCCCTTATCAGGGGTCACGGTGACGGTCACCCGGTCGCCCTTGCTGGCATTCTTGGGAGAAACGGTCACATCGCCGTTCTTGGTGCTGGGGGCGGACACGGCATAACTACCAGAAGAGCCGCTGGAGGAACTGCTACTTCCAGAGGATTTTCGCGTCACAGAGACGGTGCAGGAAGTGCTTGCGGCCGTGTAAGTATCGCTCTGCTCAATGCTCGCAGTAAAGGTGTAAGTCTTCGTGATGTTGGGCAGGGAAACCGTATAGGTTCCACCTCCGTTGTCCTTCACCGCAACAGTGCTGTCATCGCAGGTCACGCTCACAACGGCGTCAGTGGGTGCTTTGGTGATAGTCAACGTTACCGTACTGCTGCCAACCATGCTCTCTTTGTCGGGCATAATGCTGACGCTGGAAATGGTTCTGCAAACCTGCGTATCGAGCATAACATCGTAAGCACCGAGCAC
>USEF01000195.1 GCA_900553475.1 uncultured Collinsella sp.
GTGGCTATCGAGCAAAAGGGCCGTCTTGGTGAACGGGAAGCCCGTGGCACCGAAGGCGTACAGGCGGTCGATGGCGGCCTTCTCCTGCGCAGTGATATCAAACCAGTAGATGGGCGAAGCGAAGACTCCCTCCTTCATGCCGCAGGCGCTCGGCACGCATTTTGTTGTAACCAAAACAGATGGAGCTATTCAGTCGTCTGTAGATCGCATCTCTCGTTCGCGCTCTCCAAAGAAGGTGCAAGCAGAAGCATCACGGGCATTGATCGGCGCCGATATGGATCACGACATGAAACCAAGAGGGTTGGCCAGAGGTTGCTAGATTCAGTAGCTCGCAGCAATAGAGCGAATGACGACTTCGGCGATATAATCCGTGTCATCTTGATTGTTCCCGCGCGGAAGGTACAGCTCATGTCCAAGCTCAACATCGACCAGCGATCGATTCGCGATCTTCTCACCGATAAGCGATCAGACTTCCTCATCCCCGACTACCAGAGGCCCTACGCCTGGGGCGAGGATGAATGCGCAACGCTGTGGGATGACCTGTTCTCGTTCGCTTTTCCAGGCGATGACTACGAGCGTTTCGACAGCGAGAACGACGAATACTTCCTAGGACCCATCGTCACCTTTAAGAACCTCTCTGGCCAACTCGAGATCATTGACGGCCAGCAACGCCTCACCACCATCATGCTGCTGCTCCGCGCGTTCTACGACAAGTTCACCAACATGAAGGATAAGCAGTCTGTGAAGATGCGCGAGGCAATCGCCCGTTGTGTATGGAAGACCGACGAGTTCGACGAGCCCGACATGGAGCGTCTCAAGATCGACTCCGAGGTTGCATCGGACAACGACAAAAATGAATTCCTCGAGATTTTACGAGAGGGCAATGTAGGCGATGGCTGGAAAAGCGCCTATGCCCGCAACTTTGCTTTCTTCCAGAGAAAAATTGAGCAACTGGTGAGCGAGTGGCCCACCTACACCGTCTACATGGCCACACGCGTCATCAACAATGTGATACTGTTGCCCATTGAAGCGGAGTCGCAGGACACCGCGCTACGCATCTTCTCGACTCTAAACGACCGAGGGTTGCCTCTCTCGGATGCCGACATCTTCAAGAGCCAGTTCTACAAGCATTATTCCGACACGGGGCGCAAGGATGAGTTCATCCGTCGCTGGAAGGGGCTCGAGGAGGGAGCGAACGCTATCTTCCGGCCCATGCGCGGTACACCAACCGATGAGCTATTTACGCGCTATATGTACTACCGCCGCGCGAAGAAAGGCATCCGCGACACGACCACCGCATCGTTGCGCGACTTCTTCGGTGCCGATGGCTACGCCATACTCAAGGAGGACGCCACGCTCGGCGATCTTGAGGCCCTGCTCGGCTTCTGGAAACGCGTCGACGCGCAGGAAGGATTCAGCGAGCGCGTGCTCCGCAGGCTCTTCGTGCTGAACTACGCCCCCAACGGCATGTGGACCTATCTGCTAAGCGTCTGGTTCCTTGCCAACAGCGACAGCAAGGGTGTCCTCGACGACGAGGCACTCTACGGCTTTCTAAACAAGATCACGGCATTCATTTTCGCCTACGCCATTGAGCGTCCCGGCGTGAACGCGCTGCGTTCGCCAGTGTATCCCGAGATGATCAACATCGTGGAGCACCGCCCGGTGGAGTTTCCTAACCACCACTTCAATCGCGCAAATATTACTGAGCGATTCCGAACCTACGTGTTCACTAACGGCAGACCTGTAACGAAGTCCATGCTCACTTGGTGGGCGTACGCAGACCCAGATCAACCGCTCATGGACCTGGACACCACGCTCGAAATTGAGCACATCTATGCCAAGAAGCGCAACGAGATAGACCCGCTCGTCGACCAATCCAACCTGGAGGCGCTGGGTAACAAGGCGCTGCTCGAGAAGCGTGTAAACATCCGCGCGGCCGACTACAGATTCTGCGACAAGCGCAAGTACTATGAGGGATACACCGACGGCAATGGCAAGCGAAAAGCCGGAACAAAGATCGCGGAACTCAAGCGCCTGACACAAGTCATGGGAGACTTCACCGAAATAGACATCGCGACTCGCACGGCACGGATCATCGATGCCTTCGTGGACTACCTGGGCGACAACGGACTTTTGAGCTAAGTAGCGAACATGTTCGAAAGACTAACCAAGTACGCTGGCAGGCTGGCGGACAGAAACATGAATGTCATGCTTGGGGGCGGGACGCTCGGACTCGAAGATTTCGTCGACGATTTCTATGAACTGGACGGGTTCGCGGACACCGGCTACTTCGAGACGCTTGAACGCCATAGCATCGACACCTCGGAAGGCATAGACAGCTGCGACATCGACCATGGGGACATTGACCTGATACGTGCATGCATCACGTGGTGCGTTCGTGGCGACCGCTTCTGCGACGGATTCCTTGCCGCGCAAGCCAGGAGCGGGTTTCTGGACCGCTGTCTCTCCCGGCTGAAGGAGCTCGACGAGGGGCGATCGACTGCCGCGAAGACATTTCGACCGTGACAGTTACCAACGATAAGCAATAAATCAAGGGGCGTTCCTCAGATAAAGGCCAGCTACAGCTGATAGCAAAACTTGCAAAAAATAGCAAAAGTTGCAAAAGAAAATGTCAGCAACTATGCATGGCAATCAGTAACCCTCTTGGTAAGGGAAGTAGGCTTTCCGCCAACGCTGATTGCCATGCGTTCTTCTTGTCCTTAGGCGAGCTTGCGAGCGAGCTCTCGCACCTCTTTCAACTTGGGCGACGATGCCATGCTGTCGCGCTCGGTCATGCCGCTGATGGTGACAA
>USEF01000196.1 GCA_900553475.1 uncultured Collinsella sp.
GCCCAGGATGGTGCCGCCGCGGGTGAGGATGCCGCTAAAATCGGCGGGCGACATGACGCGGAACCTGCTGTAGATAAGGCCCTGGTAGCCGTCCTCAAAACCATAGATCTCGATAGGTTCTTCGCTATTGGTCATAAGCGTTTTGACGATGCCGCGCATGGTGGCGTTGAGCGCCTGACAGTCGCCGCCACTGGTAAGAAGACCGATCCTGAGCATGATGAATCCTTCCGGGCAAGTTATAACATGCGCATAAGTTTACCCCCGCACACTGTTGATACGGGGGTAAAACGTGTTAGCTCAAGCGTATAGAAATGTAAGCAACGTCAGGCGAGCGTAAGGTCGACGGGCCTGGGTCCTTACAGTGCGAAGGCGTCGACGTCGCCCCAGTGGCGGCGCAGCGTAATGGCGGCGGCGGGTTCGGTATTGTCAAAGACGACCGACCATTGCGTATTGCTGGTGATGTCTTCCGGATTGGGCTCTTGCGCTGCGGCACGCAGGGCCTTCCAAGCGACTGCCTCGTCCTGGGCACCGACATGGGCGTCGAGGACATCGGCGATTGCGATGGTGCGCTCTTTGCCGTGGCCCAGCTCGTCATTCTTTTGGTTGGGGAGCACTTCGTCGCCATAGCAGGCGTAGAAGTTCGTGACCTGGCGCACGGGCGTCGCCTTGCATGCGCGGTCGGGATCGCGCGGATCCCACTCCACCACCCGTGCGTCACCGGCGGCGTCGTTGATAAAGAAGTGGTAATCGCGTCCGGCCATGGCGTGCATGTCGTGGGCGGAAAGTAGGTCGACAGCCTCTTGCGTGGTAGCCGCGCGGTCGAGCACCAGACGGATGGCGAGCGAGGTATTGATGACGGGGCGCTGCGTGTCCTGGTCACAGGGTTTGGAATCCAGGGTGAGTACGGCAATGGACACGCCGCATTCGTTAACACCGTCGAGCTGGGCAAACGGGCCCATGAGTGCGGCGGCGCGTCCGGCGACGGAGTCAAGCGGAGTGTTATCGCCCAGGTTGTTAAGGGCGGCAAACCCGACGGAGGCATAGCCGTCGCGCGGGTGATTGCGCACCAGCAGCGCCGAAGTATCGTCCTTAAAGTCGTAATTGCGACCGGTGCGCACGCGACCTTCGGCATCCACGGCGACAAAGGCGCTGCAGGCAAACTGGGGTGCCTGAACATGCGCCGGCACACCGGGCAGCACCTGTGCCACTACGGCATCGATGTAGGCCTGGTCGTCGCGCACGCCAGCGGCGATGATGCGATCGAGATCGTAGTCGTAGGCGATGTCGATTGCGTACAGGTCATAGCCATCCGCGTAGCCGGTCAAGCGTTTGAGCGACGCGGCGGACTTGATTTGCTTGCGATAAACGATACCGGTGGCAGCGGCAAGGCCGACGGCGACTCCCGCGACACCGCAGGCGATGGCAATGTTACGTGGCTTCATGACGGCTCCTCTCGTCCTGTTAGCGTAATTGTCGCAAAAGGTGCACGGGCATGATGGCTCAACTTGGTGAGCGGTGCGGAATTAAGCACGGAATGAAGAGTGCGGCGCTGGCGTGGCGGGGTATGCTGGAGGGGACCATCAACCCAGCGAAAGGGGAGAGCATGACGGATCAGGAAACGCCCGAGCGCGCGCACGTGACGGCCGACGATATCGAGGCCGCTAACGACCTTATCGACTTTATCGAGGCATGCCCCAGCATGTTTCATACGGCGGCGACCATTATGGCCGAGCTCGACGAGGCGGGCTTTACCTACCTGCCCGAGAATGCGGCGTGGGACATCGAGCCGGGCGGGCGTTATTACACGCAGCGCAACACCTCGAGCGTTGTTGCCTTTAAGGTGGGCGAGGACCTGGCCGCGACGTGGGGCGAGGACGGCGTTGCCGGCGACTACCATTTTCAGCTGACGGCGTCGCACAGCGACTCGCCGACGTTTAAGGTTAAGGCCGTGCCCGAGCTCGACGGCGCGGGCGAGACGCTGCGCCTGAACACCGAGGCCTACGGCGGCATGATCGACTACACCTGGTTCGACCGTCCGCTGGCACTCGCGGGCCGCGTGCTGGTACGCGAGGGCGACCGTATCGAGAGTCGTTTGCTCGCTACCGAGCGCGAAGTCGCCATCATCCCGAGCCTTGCCATCCACATGAACCGTGGCGTTAACGAGAGCTTTGCTCCCAACCGAGCCGTTGACCTGTGTCCGCTCATCAGCGCCGGTGACCTTAAGCAGGGCGACTTTGACGCCCTGATCGCCGACGAGCTGGATGTTGAGCCCGAGCAAATTTTGGGCCGCGATCTGTTTCTGGTCAACCGCCAGGATGCGCGCATTTGGGGCTGGGCCGACGAGTTTATCTCGACGCCCAAGCTCGACGACCTGGCCTGCGCCTACACCTCGCTGCAGGCATTTTTGGGTGCCGAGAATGCGCACGACGTTTCGGTCTTTTGCTGCTTTGATAACGAGGAGGTTGGCTCCGAGACCAAGCAGGGCGCCATGTCGACGTTCTTGGCCGATGCACTGCGCCGCATTAACGGCTCGCTGGGCTTTGACGACGAATCGTACCACCGTGCGCTTGCTGCCTCGATGCTCGTGAGCTGCGACAATGCACATGCCGTGCACCCCAACCACGCCGAGAAGTGCGATGCCCGCAACCAGGTGGTGCTCAACGGTGGCATCGTCATCAAGGAGGCAGCCAACCAGCACTATTGCACCGATGCCTTTAGCCGCGCGGTGTTCCAAGCCATTTGCGATGACGCCGACGTGCCCACGCAGGCCTTCGCCAACAAGAGCGATATGGCTGGCGG
>USEF01000197.1 GCA_900553475.1 uncultured Collinsella sp.
CCGCCGATGCCGATGGACACCAGATGCTCGATCTTCTTGCCGGTAACGCCCTTCCACTCACCGGAGCGCACGCGCTCGGCGAAGGCATACATGCGGTCGAGGACCTCGTGCACGTCGGCGACGACGTCCTGGCCGTCGACGATGAGCTGGCCCTTCTCGCTTGCCGGGCGGCGCAGCGCGGTGTGCAGGACAGCGCGGTCCTCGGTAGTGTTGATGTGCTCGCCAGAGAACATGGCGTCGCGGCGCTCCTCGAGCTTCACCTCGCGGGCAAGATCGCACAGCAGCTTGACGGTCTCATCGGTCACCAGGTTCTTCGACAGATCGAAGTGCAGGTCACCGGCGTCAAAGCTCAGCTTGTTCACGCGGTCGGCGTCAGCAGCGAACCAGGCCTTGAGGTCGATACCTTCGGCCTCGAGCTTCTCCTGATGAGCCTCGAGCGCCTTCCAAGCGGCAGTCGACGTAGCATCGATAGGTGCGGCAACAGTTGCCATAGAGTCCTCCTCAGCATACGGGCGCACGCCTCCATGCGCCCGGACATTCAGATGCCACTATTCTAGCGCAGGTCAAGACTACAATCAGCGAGCGTTGCCAATCGGCCCCCAAACGGCAACCGATTAAAAAGGGACAGGCTTATTTTGGCAGGTCAAACGCTTTACCAACCAAAAATAACCCGTCCTTTTATGGCAAATATTAGGCCGCGGCGCAGATGCTACCGAGCAACTCACGCAGAGGAGACCCGATGCCCTCCAGCAGTTCGGGCGCGATAATGGCAAAAACGGGAACCTCACCGGTGCCCACGACAGCAGGCGCCTTGCCCTCCGAGAGAATGCATCCATAAGGGACAAAACCGTCTTCGCCGGCATCGAGCGCCGCCATGCGACGCGCGAGCTCGCGCGCAAAGCCAGCAGTATCGGCATCGCCAATCGCCAGGACAAAGTCCACGCCTTCGTCGGTCGCCAGGGCCACGGCTTCGTCGATCAGTTCGTCTCCCCCGTCGCCCCCAACCGAGCCGCAGCGGAAAAGTACGCGCTCGAGTAGGGCTCGATCAAGCGAGCCAAGTGCCGCCGAGACAAGCTCATCGCGCGTATGCTTGTCACCGCCCAACACGACCAGCGCCTTAGTGCCACCGTAGTGAGCGACCAATCGTCCGCACCAGCGAGCCACGTCTCCATCCGCAACCAAGCGCGTCGGCATACCAAACCCATAGTTGACCATTATCCCCACAACCCTTCCGTGCTTTATGGTGGTATCGATCGTTAGGCTCATGCTACGAAGCGAGCTTTTCCGAGCTGTTTCGCGCTCTTTAGGGCTGCGTTAAAACCCCGATGAAGCCGCACGACCATACTTGCCAAAAAGGGACAGATTTTGACGGTGTCCGTGCAAGCGGGTATTATCGAACAGGTATTCGATAAGAACATGTGTTTGATGGAAGGGCACGGATGGCGCACGAGCAGCACACCTATATCTGCATCGACCTCAAGACGTTTTATGCCAGCGTCGAGTGCGTCGACCGTGGGCTCGATCCGCTCACCACCAACCTGGTCGTTGCCGACGAATCGCGCGGACGCACGACCATCTGCCTCGCTATCACGCAGGCCATGAAGGACTTAGGTATTCACAACCGCTGCCGTCTGTTCGAGATTCCCGACGGCATCGACTGCATCAAAGCAGTGCCGCGCATGCAGCACTACATGGAGGTGTCGGCGCAAATCTACGGCATCTATCTGGAATACGTCAGCCCCCAGGACGTGCACGTCTACTCAATTGACGAGTGCTTTATCGACGTGACACCCTATCTGGACCTCTATCACACCGATGCGGAAGGCTTCGCCTGCATGTTGCGCGACGAGGTCCTGGCGCGCACCGGCATCACGGCGACGGTCGGCATCGGCCCCAACCTATTCCAGGCCAAGGTTGCACTCGATATCACCGCCAAGCACGTACCCAGCCGCATCGGCATACTCGACGATGAGACCTTTCGCAAGGAAATCTGGCCCCATCGTCCCATCACCGATATCTGGGGCATCGGCCCCGGCGTGGCAGCACGACTCGAAAAATACGGCGTCTACGATCTGATGGGCGTCGCGGCGCTCGACGAAAACCTGCTTTACGACGAGCTCGGCGTCAATGCCGAGTATCTCATCGACCACGCCTTCGGACGCGAGCCGACAACCATCGCCGATATCCAAGCCTATCGCCCGCAAGCAACTTCGACCACCACAGGACAGGTGCTCTCGAAGGGCTATGCCTACGAGCAGGCCTACACCGTCTTGCGCGAGATGGTCGACAACGCCGTGTTGGACTTGATCGATAAGCACGTGGTCTGCGACAGCATCTCGCTCTTTGTGGGCTACGCGAGCGAGCGCGCCGACATACGCAGGCTTGATGCCAGCGGTACTGCACAATATGTGGACGGATGCGGACACCTGCGCTCGAGTACGTCGAGCATCGAACCCACCGCAACCGCCGGCCCCGAGCTCGCGCCCCGTGCTCCCAAGCCCGTCCAGCGCGATGACGAACGGCGCCGCCTGGTGCGCGAAGCGCAGGCAATCGATGGCATCTTTGTGGGAGAGCATGGTGGCAAACCGCGTGGTGGCTATGCCGCGCTCTTTGCGCACTCCAACGCCTCGCACAAGCTGCCCGAGCGTACCAATTCGTTTAAGAAGATCATGGGCTATTTCGATGAGCTCTGGGCGCAGACTGTCGATCCCAAACGACCGGTCAAGCGCATCAACCTGGGCTTTAGCAATCTTGTGCCCGAGGAATTTGCCACCATCGATCTGTTC
>USEF01000198.1 GCA_900553475.1 uncultured Collinsella sp.
CCCTGCAGGCCGGGTAGTTAAAAAAGCCCCGTCCCAAATTAGCTACCCTTAGCGCAAAGAATTAGCCCCGCGATCGGCGTTGATCGCGGGGCTGCTTGGTTTCTAGCGGCTATGCGGGCAGTTGGCGCAGCAGCCACTGGTGGCGTTGGTACTGGAGCCGCCGCTTCGTTGATCGGTGTTGTAGAAACCACTGCCCTCAAATTTAATGCCGCTGGCCGAGAACGTCTTGGCCGCCGGGGCACCGCAGCTGGGGCACACGACCTCGGGAGTCTCGGACATGGGATGCTCAACCTCAAACACGTTGCCGCAGCTCGAGCACTTGTAATCGTAGCGCGCCATAATACTTCCTTTTCAGCACAAAGCGGGCAGATTACTCTGCCCGCAAAAATTCAAACGTATGTAACTGTACCCTATATCGGGGGTTTTATCACGCTTCGCCCCAGAATCTATGGTTGTTGCGCAGGAGCTGTGCGGTTTTGCCCTCGGCGGCTGCAATGTTCGCCTCGTTAGCCTGCCAGGTCCAGTTGCCCGTGGCCACGCCCGGAACGTTCATGCGCGCGTCGTCGCCAAGCCCCAGGACATCCTGCAGCGGCATCATCACCAGGGGAGCGTCGCTTGCCAGCGCGTCGCTCATCAGCTTGGCCGCCACCTCAACACCGCTCGGTTCATCGCCGCCCGCAAAGGAACGCGTACACCAGCCGGCCAGCGTCGACGTATCGTGCGTTGAGGTGTACAGGATCTTTCCTGGCGTGGGGTGCACGCCGCAACGGACGTCGTAATCGCTAAACTCCAGCACGTCCATGCCGGGGAAACCGCAGGTCGAAGCCATGGCGCGAACACCGGGCGTCAAATAGCCCAGGTCCTCGGCGATAAAGTTGAGCGGACCCAGCTCATCGTAGGCAGTCTGGAACAGGTCCTTGCCCGGGCCCGCCAGCCAGCGGCCGTCGGCGCAAGCCTTGCCCGCGGGGATACTAAAGTAGCTGTGGAAGCCCAGGAAGTGATCCAGGCGCACGCGGTCGTAGAGCGAAAACGCGCGACGCAGGCGATCCATCCACCAGCTATAGCCGTTCTGCTTCATGTGGTCCCAGCGGAACGTCGGGTTGCCCCACACCTGGCCTTCGGGCGCAAAGTTGTCGGGCGGCGCGCCAGAAATTTCGATTGCTTTGCCGGTATCGGACAGCCAGAAGTTCTCGGGTTCGCTCCACGCGTCTGCCGAATCGTCGGACACGTACATAGGAATATCGCCGATGACCTCGATGCCTTTCTTGTGCGCATAGTTCATGAGCTCGCACCAAGCCAGGTCAAAGCGGTACTGCATGTAAGCCTGCAGCTCTGCCTCGTCGTGGAAACGCTTGTCGTCAATCAGATGCTCGTTGTAGCGCGCGACATCTGCCGGCCAATCGTGGCGCGACTCGCCCTCAAAGTTCTTTTTGACGGCCATATAGACGCAGTATTTCTCGAGCCAATCGGCATTGCGATGTTTAAAGGCGGTGTACAGCGGATCGGCATCCTCGCCTCCGCGGGCCTTCCAGGTCTCAAAGTCGGCTGCCAGCTCCTCGTGGCTCTCGGGTAGCAGGTCGATATTGCCTGCAAAGGCCGAAGGACCGGCGTAAGGGGAGCGGAAGAAGTCCGTGGGGTTGACGGGGAGAACCTGCCAGTAGCGCATACCCATGGCGGCCAGATGGTCGATAAAGCGACGCGTGGGTGCGCCGATCGTACCGGGCTTGCCGTCGTCGGTCGGCACCGATGTGATATGGCACACAACACCCGCACCGTGATCGAGCGGCTCCTGCAGGCGCTGCTCGGCATGGTGATAAATGATCGACGAGCCCAGCGGATACAGATCGAGTGTGACCGTGCCGTTGTGGATCTCGCACTCGTGACCGCTGATCACGTCACTTGCACATTCGCCGAGCGCCGGAATCGTCACGCGGTGTGAATTGCGCAGGCTGCGGTTGATGATGACGGTCGCGGACTCGCCGTCCTTACCGGTGCGCGTATAAGCGAGTACCTCGTCATTGAGCGCGAAGGCCTTGATCTCACCGTCGATCATAAACGGCAGCGCGCGGCGCACGGCCGAGGCATTCTTGACGATCGCAAACGTATCGAAGTCGTGTAGGTTTTCCTTGGTCGGCATGGTGCGGCGGTTGCCCGGATCGGTGAGGCCCTCCAGGCCGTACTCATCGCCATAATAGATCGAGGGCACGCCCGGGAACGTCATCTGCATGAGCGTCGCGAGCCAAAAACGGCTCTTGGCCAGGCCCATGGAGTTCTCGTCCAGGCGCCATTTGCTGCGCGCACTCTCGGGCAGCTGCGACTCGTCGGGGCCACCGCCGAGCACCGAGATAATTCGCGGGCGGTCGTGGCTCGACAGCAGATTGAGCGCGCAGGATAATGCCTCGCGCGGGTAGTTCTCGCGCAGGGTCTCGATATCCTCGGCAGCTTGGTAGGCGTTTTTGTAGCCCATCAAAAAGCCGATGACCATGTCGCGGAAGGGGTAATCCATGGCCGAGTCGAGCTCGGAGCCTTGCAGATAGCGACGCAGATGGCCGTAGCTGATCTTGTTGGAGGCATCTTCCCAGACCTCACCGAGCAGCAGCGCGTCGGGCTTCTCGGCGAGCACGGCCTTTTTGATCTCGGTCAGGAAGTCATCGGAAAGCTCGTCGGCCACGTCCAGGCGCCAACCATGGGCACCGGCGCGCAGCCATTTGCGGATCACGCCGTCCTTGCGGTCCACCGTAACGCCGGGAAAGTTGCCCACAT
>USEF01000199.1 GCA_900553475.1 uncultured Collinsella sp.
CCATTCGCCAGCCGGCGTCGCTGTGCGGCGTGGTGGGCTTTAAGCCCACGTATGGCGCCGTGAGCCGTTACGGCGTGGTTGCCTTTGGCTCGTCGCTCGACCAGGTGGGTCCCTTTGGCCGCACGGTCGAGGATGTCGCGCTGGCCATGAACGCGCTTACCGGCGCGGGCCACGATCCGTACGATTGCACCAGCCAGGACTGTGCCGTCGACTTTACCGAGCATCTCAACGACAGCATCGAGGGCAAGCGCGTGGGCATCATCCCCGCGTTTATGGAGGCCGAGGGTCTGACGCCCGAGGTCAAGGCCGCTGTTCAGCGCGCCGCCCAGGAGCTGCAGAACCAGGGCGCCGAGCTGGTCGAGGTCGACCTGCCGCACCTGGACGCCGCTATCGCCGCCTACTACGTCATCGGCCCGGCCGAGGCGTTCTCCAACCTGGCCCGCTTCGACGGCATTCGCTACGGCTACCAGGAGGAGGGCTGCGCCAACCTGTCCGACCAGAGCTCGCTTTCGCGCGCCCACGGCTTTGGCGCCGAGGCCAAGCGCCGTCAGATGCTCGGCGCCTACCTGCTGAGCTCGGGCGTGTACGACAAGTACTACTACGCTGCGCAAAAGGCCCGCACGCTCATCACGCAGGACTACGACGCCGCGTATGCCAAGGTGGACACCATCCTCATGCCCGCCTCGCCGCGCACGGCTTTTAAGTTTGGCGAGATCAGCGACCCCACGCAGATGTACCTCTCCGACCTGTACACCATCTCGCTCAACATTTGCGGCAACGGTGGTATCTCGGTGCCGCTGGGCCTGGGCGAGGATACTCAGCTGCCCGTTTCTGCCCAGCTGGTGGGTCCGGCGTTTAAGGACCGTCAGCTGCTCACGTTTGCCCGCGCCCTGGAGCGCGGCTTTGCCGATGCCGCCACGGGTGCGCCCGCGCTTTCCGTCGCGCCCGATTTTGCCGGGAAGGGGGGCGAGCTGTAATGAAGGAACTTTCCGAGGTCCTGCAGGATTGGGAGGCCGTGATCGGCCTGGAGATCCATACCGAGCTCACCGCGCTCGATACCAAGATGTTCTGCAACTGCAAGCTCAGCCACGATGACGAGCCCAACGCCAACGTGTGCCCGGTGTGCCTGGGCCTGCCCGGCGCCCTGCCGGTGCCCAACAAGCGTGCCATCGAGAGCATCGTCAAGGCCGGTCTCGCCACCAACTGCGAGATCCAGCGCCACTCGATGTTCTACCGCAAACACTACTTCTATCCCGATATGGCCAAGAACTTCCAGACCACGCAGGGTCCGGTCGCCTTTGCCATGTACGGTCACCTGGACCTGGACGTGACCGGTCGCGGTGCCGCCGAGCGCCCCGACTGTGCGTTTGGCGAGGCCGAGGCCCAGAGCCTGGCGAGCGCTTCGGCAAACGCCGAGGGCCTGTCCACGTCCATGACGTCGACCATGCGCGAGGGTAACCAGCGCGCCGGCCATCTGGCCAGTTACGACGCGTCCAACCTGCAGATGCCCGAGCGTCGCGAGGACGGTTCCTACACGGTGCCCATCCGCATCCTGCGCATCCACATGGAGGAGGACGCCGCCAAGATGGTCCACGTGGGCGGCGCCGAGGGCCGCATTACCGCCGCTGCCGAGTCGCTCGTCGACTACAATCGCTGCGGCACGCCGCTGATCGAGCTCGTCACCGAGCCCGACTTGCGTACGCCCGAGGAGGCTCGCCTGTTTATGGAGAAGCTCCGTCGCATCTTTGTGACGCTGGGCATTTCGGACTGCTCCATGGAGAAGGGCTCCATGCGCTGCGACGGCAACGTGTCGCTGCGCCGCCGCGGCGAGACCAAGCTGGGCACCAAGACCGAGCTCAAGAACCTCAACTCGTTTAAGAGCCTGCACGACGGCCTTGCCTACGAGATCTGCCGTCAGGCCGAGGTGCTCGAGGAGGGCGGCATCATTTATCAGGAGACCCGCCACTGGGAGCCCAGCCGTAAGCGCACCGTGGTCATGCGTGTGAAGGAGACGGCCGACGACTACCGCCTGTTCCCCGATCCCGACCTGGCGCCGTTTGATCTGGACGACGAGTTCATCGACCGCTGCCGTGGCGAGATTCCCGAGTTGCCCGATGCCAAGCGCGCCCGTTTTGAGGCCGACTTTGGAATTAAGGCGGCCGATGCCGAGCAGATTGCCGGCGACCCCGAGTTTGCCGAGTTCTTTGAGGCCGCCGCTGCCGGTATGGCTGGCAAGGAGGCCCAGACGGTCGCAAATCTGCTGGTCAACGAGATGATCGCCTACCTTAAGGGCGCGGGCGTGTCGCTCGCCGAGTCCGGCATCGCGCCGGCTCAGGTGGCGGCTCTTGCCAGGCTGCTGGCGACCGATGCCATCAGCTCCAACCAGGCGCACGAGGTCTTTGAGGCCATGGCCCAGACCGGCGACGATCCCAACAAGATCGTCGACGAGCGCGGTATGCGTCAGGTAAGCGATGCCGGCGCGCTGCAGCCGATCGTGGACGAGGTGCTGACAAACTGTGCCGAGCAGGCGCAGCAGTATCGTGACGGAAACCAGAAGGTCATCGGCTTTTTGGTGGGCCAGTGCATGAAGGCGAGCCGCGGCAAGGGCAACCCGAAACTCTTCAACGAGTTGCTGAGAACGTCGCTCTCGTAAGCGGGAACCGAGGGGCCGGGCGCAGGGCGGGTGCTTCCTCAAAATTTCGAACAGTCCTGCGCAAGACGAAGGCCACATTAAGTGGCCTTCTTTGCGTGCGGAACTC
>USEF01000200.1 GCA_900553475.1 uncultured Collinsella sp.
GTTCCACGCCCTGTCCGTAACCGCCGCGTAGCAGCTGCCGCCTACTCAATCCTCAGAAGTTGCGGTGAAATAGTTCCTGTTTTAGCGCTTCAATCCTGCAAACAAGAACTATTTCACCGCAACTGACGGGGGCAACCGGAAGATCGACCAGAAACGAGGACCCGCCATGATGGCAGACCACAAATCGGTGACCCGCATGCTCAAGACGGCACGCGGCCAGATCGACGGCATCTTGCGGATGGTCGATGAGGACCGCTATTGCGTCGATATTTCCACGCAGCTCATGGCCACACAGGCGCTCCTCGCGCGCATTAACGCCGACGTGCTCAAGGCGCATATCGAGGGCTGCGTGACTTCGGCAATCGAATCGGGCGACGAAGACCTCAAAGCCGCCAAGCTCGCCGAGATCGAACGCGTCGTCGACAAGCTCTCCAAGTAATTGGGGCATTGGGGACAGACTTCTTTGCACCATCTTGGTGTTCCGGGGACAGGCATGTTTGCACCACACTAGTGCAGATTAACCTGTCCCCCTTGCTCTAAATCGGGTATAAAGGCGTGCAGTATATCGAACGAAAGGCAATTTGCATGAATGACTTTATGAAGGGTCGCAATGGCGCCGACGAGCTCACCATCGTGATGGGTTTTATCGGCATCGTCATCGCAATGATCGGATCGATGGCCCGCATCCAGTGGCTCAGCTGGATTGCCATCGCCGTGATCGTGCTTGGCGTGCTGCGCGGCCTGTCCAAAAATATCGATGCACGTCGCAAGGAGAACGAGGCCTTTGTCGCCGCGACCGCCAATGTTCCCGGCTTGGGCAAGTTTGTCGCCAGCTTGGGCGCCGGCGCTGCGGCTGCCAAAGCCTCGCGCGCGACCGGCACCAGTAAGGAAGACTTTGAGCGTGCCAAGCGCACGGCCAAGAAAATGTGGAAGGGTCGCAAGACCACGGCATATCTCAAGTGCCCCAACTGCGGCCAGATGCTCTCCGTCCCCAAGGGCAAGGGCAAGATCCGCGTCACCTGCCCCAAGTGCCACGCCAAGATGGAAACGCGCTCATAGACGCCATACCATGGGACAAATAAAAGCCGAGGCCTCGCACTGGGACCTCGGCTTTTTTGATTATGACAAAGGGATTGCCCCTTTGTCACACCTATGCCACGCCGTCGCGGGCGAGCTCCTCGGCCAGCGCCTCGGACGGCATGGCCATAATCGTGTCGAGCTCGGCGTCCACCTCGGGAATATGCTTCACCTTGAGCTTGCGCATCAGATCGCCACGACACATCACGTGCATCGGCTCTCGCAGGGCGCGCAGGTCATCGAGCGGGTTCTTGCGCGTCACCAGGATATCGGCGGCCTTACCGCACTCGATTGTGCCGGTCTCACCGCCCAGCCCCAGCAGCTCGGCATTGACCTGCGTGGCCGTATGCAGCGCGAAGGCGTTACTCACGCCGACATACTTGGCAAAATAGGCCACCTCACGCCACATGTCGTACTGCGTCACGAACGGGCAGCTCGAATCTGTGCCCAGGCCCACCTTAACGCCAGCTTCCAGTGCGGCACGAGCGCTCTCGATGATGCCCGAGCACACGATGTCGCCGTTCTTCTTTTGCGTATCGGTCGAATGGGTCTTTTTCGGGTCGAGCAATACAAACGGCAGCGCCGGGCTGATGGTGCAGGTAACGCTGGGCGCACGTCCCTCGAGCTGCGTACCCGCGGCGCCACGGTACAGCTCCAAGATCTCGGGCGTCAACGGAGCGCCGTGCTCAATCGTGTCGACGCCGGCCTCAAGCGCGGCCTTCACACCTTCGGTGCTCTCGACATGGGCCATGACCGGAAGGCCAACCTCGTGCGCCGCCTTGCACGCCGCCGCGGCGACATCGACCGGCATGCGCAGCACGCCCGGCTCGCCCACGACTTCGGCATCGAACACGCCGCCCGTCACGAACAGCTTAATGACGTCGGCACCGTGCGCATACAGGTCGCGCACTTGTTCGGCTGCCTCGGCGGGACTGTTAGCCACCTGGGCGAACAAGCCAGCACCATGGCCGCCCGGCACCGTGACGCCCGTTCCCGGCGCCACCAGGCGAGGACCTTGATACTTACCGGCATCGATAGCATCGCGCACGGCAAGATCGGCAAACAGCGGGTCGCCCGCACCGCGCACCGTGGTCACGCCACTTGCCAGCTGCTGCTGGGCGCTGCCCTTAAGAATGTGGCGCACGATGGCGCGCCCCACGGGATTATCGAGCTTCTTCATCAGCGCGCCCGCATCGCCCGCCGAAACCGGCTTGCCCGAACCGCACAGATGCACATGCATATTGATGAGGCCTGGCATGAGATACGCACCTGCCAGGTCGATGACCTCGGCACCTGCAGGCGCCTGCGCCACAGCACTGGGCCCCATCCACGTGATGACACCGCGCTCAACAGTCACGGCCATGTCGGGCTGCGGCTCCATATGTTCCGAACCATCCAGGACAATCGCATTGATAAACAACGTGGAACGATCGGCAGACGCCATATCGAGCTCCTCCCTCACGATTAACATGAACATTTGTCCATTATCACCTAATGCAGCGATCTAAAGTCGAACATATCGGTTAACGGAAGGACGAGGGGATGTGGGGGACGGAATACGTTGCAGCCCCACCCCAGCAACATCAGGGGAATGTCTCGATCTGTAACAGTTACGGGCCCAAACAGCCGCCAAACGTTACAGA
>USEF01000201.1 GCA_900553475.1 uncultured Collinsella sp.
CGGCGACGGCATCCGCGCCCTTCCAGGGCCGGCTTGCATGCGCCGTCACGCCATCCATTTCAATCTCGAACCACGTACGCCCCTTGTGCGCCACCTGGATCTGTCCGTCGGTGGGCTCGGTGTCCAGCACCCATTCGCGCGAACCGACCCAGCCGGCATCGATGGCTGCCTCGGAGCCTCGCATAAAGTCTTCCTCGTCGACCGAGCAGATGAGCGAAAAGCCGCGGCGGGGCAGCGCGCCATCCGCCGCCACGCGCTCGAGCGTATGGACCAGTGCGGCAATGGCACAGGCCAGGCCACCCTTCATATCGCAGGCGCCGCGGCCGTAGAGCTTGCCGTCGCGCACGACCGCCCCGAGCGGCGTAATGTCCGCGTCCCAGCCGTCGCCCAAGGTGACTGTATCCATGTGGCAGATGTAGACGAGCCGTGGCTCGTCGCTCAAACCGGGCACGGTGACCATGAGATTGCGGCGTCCGGTCAGCACCTCGAGTTCCTCAACCTGCACGGCATGGAGCACCGGATGACTCAACCGCTCCAATTGAGCCTCAACCAACACTTTGATATAGCGTTCAATCTCGCCCTCATACGCACCTGGGTCGGAACTGTCGATCCGCACGAGCCCTTGCGTAAGCCGCCAAGCAAAATCTGTATCAACCATAGGCACCTCACAGATAGTTAGGTCAACATACAAATTGTATGTCAAGAAGCGGCTCGGTGCATTTAATGGAGCGCTCACAAAAACGGGGGCGCCTCTCGTGCGAAAGGCGCCCCCGCGGGCATTCAATGTCAGTAACGGGCAGGCCACATGGGGAACTGCCCGTCAGATCAGCCGGCGCTATTTGATCACGCGCACGCGATACATCGACGGAATCTGCTTGAGCGCCTCGATGGTGCTGCTGTCCAGGTGCTCGTCGGTGTCGAACATGGTGTAGGCGTTCTCGCCGGCAGACTCGTTGGTCATACGCTGCACGTTGGCATTGTCCTTGGCCAGGATTGCCGTGATCTGACCGATCATGTTGGGCACGTTGGCGTGCAGGCAGGCGATGCGGCTTGCGGCGCGCGCCTTGCCCATGCTGCAGGTGGGGTAGTTGACGCTGTGCGCGATGTTGCCGTTCTCCAGGTAATCCTTAAGCTCGCTGATGGCCATGTCGGCGCAGTTGGCCTCGGCCTCGCCAGTGCCGGCGCCCGAGTGCGTGGTGATAAACGTGTTGGGCATCTTGACGGTCTTGGGCGTGGCAAAATCGCAGCTAAACCAGCTCAGCTTGCCCTCGCGCAGGGCGGCGTCAACGGCGTCCTCGTCAATGATGGTCTCGCGTGCGTAGTTGATGAGCACGGCGTCCGGGGCCAGCAGGTTGATCTGCTCGGTGCTGATCATGCCGATGGTGTCGGCCTTGCTGGGCACGTGCACCGTGAGGTAATCACAGCCGCGGCAGAGATCTTCGAGCGTGCCCACGCGCTGCACCTCGCGGCTCAGCACCCACGCGTGCTCAACGGAAATGAACGGATCGTAGCCGTAGACGTCCATGCCCAGATTGACGCAGGCGTTGGCGACCTTGGAGCCTACGTTGCCCAGACCGATGACGCCGATGCGCTTGCCCTTGAGCTCGCGGCCCACAAAGGCCTTCTTGGCCTTCTCGGCGTCGACCTGGATCTCGGGGTCGTCGGCGTTGTCGCGCACCCAGTTCATCGATTGCACCACGCCGCGGCTCGAGAGCACCAGCATGCCTAGGACGAGCTCCTTAACGGCGTTGCTGTTGGCACCGGGGGAGTTAAAGACGACGACGCCCTTCTTGGCGTACTCCTCGACGGGGATGTTGTTGACGCCGGCGCCGCAGCGGGCGATGGCGCGGATGCCCTCGGGCAGCTCGTAGCCGTGCAGGTCAGTCGAGCGCATCAGGATGGCGTCGGCCTCCTCGGCGGTGCTCACAAATTCGTAGCCCTCGCCAAACTCGACTTTGCCGTCCTTGGTGATGTCATCGATGGTCTTAATCTTGCGCATGAAAAACTCCTTAGCAGGTTTGGTTTAAACAGGTGGTTTGAAGTGGCTGGTCGGCCCGCGCGTTGCGGGCTAGTTAGATCGCGGGCTCAAACTACGCTGCGTTTCGAAGTCCTTCATGTACGAGGCCAGTGCCTGCACGTCTTCCATGGTTACGGCGTTGTAGACGCTGGCGCGCATGCCGCCTACCAGACGATGGCCCTTGACGTTTTGAATCTGGTGCTCGGCCGCGCCTGCGACAAAGGCCGCGTCGAGTTTTGGAGCGACAAGCACCCGGATAGCCGGATTTACGACGAAAACGAGCGGGTGGACCTCCCGGAGAATGTGGGGGCAGTTCCCGGATATGGTGACTTGCTGGCCGAGAAAATCAGGGAAACGGCGGATTTCGCAAATCTGAAACCGTTTGAAAAATTCGTGCTGGATAACGGATATTTGTACGATTCGAGCGACGCGCTAAAAGCTGGCTATGACCGGGCGTGGAAAGCACAACACGGAATCACCCTGACAGAAGAAGAGTTTGCGGCGGAGGTTATGAGCCGCGGGAAGCTGGTTGACGCGTCGGGGCTTTACGAGGCGGTCATGGAACACGTGAACGCGGGGCGGCTGACTGCGGGCGACGTTATGCAGTACGCGCATTACAGATGGTGCGTGAATAGACCGGAAGCGGTTATTGCGTATCAAGTGGGCCGCG
>USEF01000202.1 GCA_900553475.1 uncultured Collinsella sp.
TTCTTGCGCGTAATGATGCCGATCTCCATGTACTCGTCCGCATCGAGCGGAATCGAGATAATACCGGGGCCGTTAAGTTCATGGCTGATCACGCCCGAACACACCGTGTAGCCGTTGAGGCCCATGGCCAAATTGAACAACGTCGCACGGTCGCGCACGCGGATATTCTTGCGACGCTCGAACGTCGAGGTCAGCTCCTCGGAATAGTAAAACGAGTTGTAGCTGCCCTGCTCGTAGGACAGGAACGGGTAGTCTTCCAGATCCTCGAGCGTCACGCTGGAGCGGTCCGCCAGCGGATGGTCGGCGCAGACGAAGACATGCGGCGTGGCGCAGAAGAGCCCTTCGAACACGAGCTCGTTGGCCACCAGCATGCGCTCGATGACCTCGCGGTTATGCTCGGATAAGTACAGGATGCCCAATTCGCTTTTCATATGCGCGACATCCTCGATAATCTCGTGAGTCTGCTCCTCGCGCAGGGTGAAGTCGTAACGTGTGGCATCGAACTCGCGGATCACGTCGACAAACGCGTTGACGGCAAAGGAATAATGCTGGCAGCTCACACTAAAGTGCGGCACCTGCTCGGATGCGCCCTTGTACTTGCCCTCGAGCAGGTCGGCCTGGTCGAGTACCTGGCGCGCATAGCCCAAGAAGGTCTCGCCTTCCTCGGACACAATGACGCCCTTGTTGGTGCGCTCAAAGATGTGCACACCCATCTCGTTTTCGAGATCGCGAATCGACGCGGTAATCGAAGGCTGCGACACAAAGAGACGGCGCGAGGCCTCGGTAATGCTGCCGCATTCGGCAACTTTGACGACATATCTGAGCTGCTGGAGCTTCATGGCTGTCTCCTTAGCTGTTCGCGAGATTCGCGTCGGCTGCACCCTCCTGACGCATAAACGACGGCATCTCCCCCGTCGCGGCGCAGGCGGCAATCTGATGCAGAGCCCCGGCAACCGCATCATCTGCCGCAGCGCCGATATGCCAGCGTGCGGCAGCCGTGACGGCCTCGTTGGCATTGGCGACTGCAACGGAGTTGGGAACGGCATCGATCATGGGCAAATCGTTATCGGAATCGCCGAATACGGCCACCTCGTCGGGCGCCAGGCCCAAAGCGTGCGCCAGCTCCAGCGCAGCGCAGCCCTTGTCCCAACCATCCGGAAGGATGTCGAACAGGCGCACTCGGTTGTTGGGAAACACGAGCGAGAGTTCCGGCACCTCAGCGGCAACGCGCTCGCGTAGCTCCGCGAGCTCCTCACGCGAACGGGCACTCCAGATATTCGCCTTAAACACCGGCGCGTCATCGACGACGGGACGGCACGGGGCCTCTTCGCCTTTGAGCCACGCATTGCCGCCCGACTCCATAGCGCGACGCACACGCTCGGGATTGCTCGTCACGCAATAGGCATCGTTGCCCCAAAAGTCATCGCCCAGGCTGTAGACTTTTAGAAATGTATCGTCGGTCTCTTGCTCCAGATAGTCGGCCAAACGCATCAGAGCATCGTTGTCGATTGCGCGCGAGGCGACTACTTCGCCGTCGACAAACATCACCTGGCCGTTACAGAACGCACCGGTCGAAAAACACTCGGAACGGTTTTTGAACATCCAGCCCATCGCGGACGGCTGACGACCCGAAACCGGCCCAAAGTGCAGACCCGCCGCCTGCATGGCATGAATACCCTCAATGGCGTAGTCGCTGGCGCCGTCATGCCCGGCTGGAATCAGCGTATCGTCCATATCGGTCAGCACAAGTTTGATCATAGAGTCCCCCAGTCATTTTCACCGCAACCATTGTAACGGTGCGCTAGTATAGGGAACAACAGATTCGATGCGGGAGTGCCGGCGGTGCAAACCACAAGGCTGAGAGGGCATGGGGCCCAATCCTTTGAACCTGTCAGTTAATGCTGGCGTAGGGAGCATGCCGCCTTTACAGGGGCGCTGTCTATGCACAGCGCCCCTTTTCTATGCCAAGGAGGCATGTGCAGTGATTGATTCGGAACAGCTTAAGCAAAATGTGGTCAAGGCCGTGGAGGAGATTCGAGCCACCAATCCGATGGCCGGCTCCATCACCAACACGGTGACGATTGACTTTGTCGCCAACGCGCAGCTCGCCGTGGGCGGTTCGGCCGCCATGGTCTATCTGCCCGACGAGGGCGAGGCGCTCGTTGCCGGCGGCGGCGCCATCTATCTCAACATGGGCACGCTCTTCCCCATCTACGAGCAGACGATTCCCCGCGCGGCCAAGGCGGCACACGACGCCGGCAAACCCTGGGTGCTCGATCCGGTGGGCCTAGGCATCGGTAGCCTGCGCACCCAGCTGGTAAACGAGCTCAAGCAGTACAAGCCCGCCATCGTACGCGGCAACGCCTCCGAGATCATCGCACTCGCCGGCTTGTGGGGTCTTGAGGGCGAGGCGGCCGATCTGAGCCGCGTGCGCGGTGTCGATACCACCGACACGGTCGACGCCGCCCGCGATGCCGCCGTGGCGCTCGCCCGCTACACCGGCGGCGCCGTAGTGGTCTCGGGCGAAGTCGACCTGATCACCGACGGCACGACGGTGGCCAAGTCCCACGGCGGCAGCCCGCTCATGTCAAAGATCACCGGCTGCGGCTGCTCGCAGGGCGGCGTGCTGGCCGTGTACGCCTGCGTCACCGATCCGTTTACGGCAGCCATCTG
>USEF01000203.1 GCA_900553475.1 uncultured Collinsella sp.
AACCCACCGGCGCGGCCCGCTTTTTACGCACGCTGTTCGCTTGCGAATCGAAGGTGAATGCTTTTCCCGTTACCTAGTACTGCTCGATGCCCATGTAGCGACGAATCTCGGGGCTGTGGTCGAACACCTTGCCGCGGGCGGCACGCAGCTCGCAGCTCATCGCGTAGAAGAAGATCGGCTCCAGGTACGAACGCACGCTGGCAGGCACTTCACCCACGCCGTACTCGAGCGCATCGAGCACCATGACGGTATCGGTGTGCGTGTTGAGGAACGCAAGAGCGCGCTCCTCCATGGGGCGGCACTCGCCCGATCCGAGCTGCACAAAGTAGAACACGCCGGGCTCGGTGGCTTCGAACGGGCCATGGAAGTACTCGCCGGAGTGGATGTAGCAGCAGTGCTGCCACTGCATCTCCATGAGCGAGCAAATCGCCATGGCATAGGTCTGGCTAAAGTTGGGACCGGAGCCCAGGATATAGAAAAACTTGTGCTGCTGGCAGAGCTCGGCAAAGCGGGCGCCCAGCTCGGCGTTGACCTTCTCACGGGCGGCGGGCAGCAGCGCATCCATCTGCTTGAGGCCCTCATACATGTCGGCGAGTGACTCGTAGCCTTCCTGCTGGTCGAGCAACTCGGCGGCGATCAGAGCGCCAATGCCCTGCGGCACCTCAGCCTGCGACACGCCCTCACCCCACGGATAGACCCAGGTAGTCCACTTGCCGTTGTCGATCTTTGAGCCCTCGCAGTCGGTAAGGGCAATGACCTCGGCACCGGCGGCCAGCGCCATCTCGCAGCCGTCGACGACCTCCTGCGTGTTGCCGCTGTGGCTGCAGGCGATGACGAGCGACTTCTCGCCAAGACTCTTGGGAGCCATCAGGCAAAACTCGCGCGCCGTGTAGACCGTCGAGGTAAACGTGGTGGCCTCACGCTTGAGCAGCTCGTTGGCCGGCATGAGATCGATCATCGAACCGCCGCAAGCGATCCAAAAGACGTTCTCGATCTTGCCCTTGCGCTCGATGATTTCCTGAACCAGATCATGTGCGTTCATGCTGATGCTCCTCCTTGTGGGGCGGCTTTGAACGACGACAGCTCGTACCTGCTGTCGTTCTATGTTGTCCTATTTATAGCACGTGTAACAACGCCCGTGAAGTCATCTCAGCAAATTTGTTCTATGTTGTTCTATCTGTGGACGTTAGATGTCGAAGACGTAGCGCGAGCCCACGATCTTTTGGCGGCCGAGCAGTAGAGGGCGCCCGCCGGCGTCGGTAAAGTAGGCCTCCATATAGAAGAGAGGCTCGCCGACCGGCACCTCCAGCAGCGGGGCCGTCTGAGTATCGGCAAGCGCAATCTCCACGGTGCAGGGGTCGGACTTGAGCGGCGCGCGACCCGAATGCTCGGCAACGAGCGCAAAGATTGAGTTATCGGTGAGGTCCTCGTCGGCCAGCGTCTGCAGGTAGGGATGGTCGGCGAGCACAAAGGCGTTGTTCTCGAGCATGACGGGGATGCCGTCGGCCGTGCGCACGCGCTCGACCACGATAAGCTCGCAGCCGGGCTCCACGCCAAAGAACGCCGCATCCTCGTGCGTCGCCGCGACCACCGTGCGCGACACCAGACGCGCACCCGGCACCATGTCGTTGGCAGCACAACCCTCAGTAAAGCTCTGGACGTCACCCTTCTGGCGAATCTTGCGCTTGAGCTTGGGAGCGCACACAAACGTGCCCCTCCCCTGCTGGCGGTTGAGATACCCCGCGCGCGACAGCTCCTCGATGGCACGGCGCACGGTGATGCGCCCCACGCCGTAGGACTTCGCGAGCTCCATCTCGGCAGGGATGCGCGAGCCGGCGGGGTACACACCGCGCGCGATCTCGCCCTTTAGGTCATCCATGACCTGTTGGTACAGCGGCACGGCGGGCACGTCAGTGCGGTCGGTTTTATCGTCGAATGCCATCGTTACGCTCCATCCCGCGCATGCTCGGACTCAAATTCTTCAATCGCCGCCATAAACTGCTCGCCAAAGGCGTCGGCTTTTTTCTCGCCAATGCCGTTGACCTGGATCAGCTCCTCGCGCGTCTGCGGACGCAGGCGGCACAGGCCGCGCAGGGCCTTGTCGGAAAAGACCATATACGGCGCCATCTCCAGCTCGGTCGAGATCTCCTTGCGGAGGGCACGCAGGCGCTCGAACAGCTCGGCATCGTCGCCAACGCGCGGGCGCTGATCCAGCTCGGCCTCCTCGCGCAGCAGATCGACGGCGCGGCGGGCGCGGGCCGAGGCCTTGCGCTTGGACGCGCGACGCTTAACGGTAAAGGCGAACGCCTCGTCCTCGACCTCGCCGGCACGCGGACCCAGTCCCACGACTGGGTACTGCCCCTGCGAGGTGGCCAGATAACCGCGGCCGCACAGCTGGCCGATGATATCCTTGATGCGCCCGACCGATTCGCTCGACAGCTCACCGTAGCCGCAGTCCTCGTCCAAATGCATCTGGCGAATGCGCTCGGTGTTGCCGCCGTGAAGCACATCGGCGATGAGCGACTTGCCAAAGCGCATGGGACGCGTGGCCACATAACGCACAGCGGCGCGGGCCATATCGGTGACGTCCTCGACCTCGAACTGCGTGAGACAGTTGCTGCAGTTGCCGCAGCCCTCGGCGTCGTCTGCCGTGCCGCCC
>USEF01000204.1 GCA_900553475.1 uncultured Collinsella sp.
CCACCGAAGAAGCCGAGCCGTTGGCGCAGTCGATACCGATCTTGACGCCCTGCAGCGAAAAGTTCGCACTTGCAATGAGCGAAGCAATGTAGCGGTTGCGGCCCTGCATGTAGTCCACCGTGGCACCGATGTGGTTGCCCGTGGCCAGCGGAACTTCGCTCTTGCCATCGATGTAGTCCTCGATGAGCTCCAGCACGTCCTCGTCCATCTTAAAGCCGTCGCTGTTGACGAGCTTAATGCCGTTATCGCAAAACGGGTTGTGGCTCGCGCTGATCATGATGCCGCAATCGAAGCAGCCTTCCACAGTCTGATGCGCTACGCCCGGCGTGGGGATCACGTGCAGCATATAGGCGTCCGCACCGCTCGCGACCAGGCCGCTCACCAGCGCCGCCTCGAACATATAACTCGAGCGACGCGTGTCCTTGCCCACGATCACGCGCGCCTTAGCACTGCGGTTGGCGCCGTAATACCAGCCCACAAAACGGCCAATCTTATAAGCGTGCTCTACCGTCAGCCCAACGTTGGCCTCACCGCGAAAGCCGTCGGTGCCAAAGTACTTCATGCGCTCTCCTTACAAAATAGGGGCGAACAGATTGCCTGTCCGCCCCAAAATGGTACTCGATTATCTGCGCTACCAGAAAAACCCTACGCCGACGCGCTGTCGCGAGCCGCCTGGCATGTAGGAGTCTGACGCAGCGTAAGCGGCTTGTCCCCCGCCTCGGCCGACGTGGTCAGCGTATACGTGATCGTCGTCGTCTCGCCAGCATGCAGGTCAACGGTGCCCGAATAGAAGGGGATTCCATGCCACGTGGCGGCGCCAAGACCAAACTGGGTGCCCTCGACGGTCAGATCAGTAATGTTGCCGCCCGTCGGGGCAAACAACGAGACATTCAGACGCTCGTCGTCACGCGCGGCATCGGGTGCGCTCGCCGCAACGTAGTCGGGCAGCTTGCCAGCCTCCTCCTGCGTCATGATGTTCGTCAGGGTAACGGTGATGCGATAGGAGCACGTGCCGTCACCGTTCTTGATGCCCTGGCCAATCTGCGTATCGGCGTTCAGGTACCAGTCGAGCTTGGAGAAGCTCAGGTTGTTAAAGTAAACGCCGGCAACAGGATCGGCACTCGGGTCATCCGGATCGGGCAGCGAAGCGTCAATGCCCGTCTCTTTGATGGCATTCTGCTCATCATCGTTTCTCATCCACGCGATCAGACGGCCCTCTTCGGCACCGCGCTCAACGGCGCTGACAAGCTTCGTAACATCGACATCGCCGATACCGCCAAGGATCTTGTCGAAGGCAGCGCTGGCGACGGATGCAAAGATGCCGTCCGACTCCTCGACCGGATAGTTCCAGTACACATCGTGCATGAGGACCTTTGCGGCGTTGGTGCCGTCGACAACCGTTCCGTCGGGCAGCGAGACATTACCGACCAGGCCCAGCAGATACTGCAGGAACACCGGGTCGATACCGATGACGCCATCAACGTCCTGTCCATACTGGGACTTCCACAGCGCGGCGACACGCTGCGAGTTGCGGGGCCAATCAGGCGAATAGGTATTGCCCGAGTTGTACAGGTTACTGTGGTTGCCGAACAGCGCCTCATCCTCTTCGTCGACGCTCTCGACTGCCTCATCCTCGCTGAGTCCAATGCGGGGAACAAACTCGCCAATCGACATCTGGCCGTCAGTGACCGAAATCAGGCCCTGCGAACCGCCAAAGCCGCCGCAAGCACGAATCTCGACGTTGTTCATGGCGTACATAAGGTAGTTGCGCGTCTGGCCGTTGGCGCCGAGCATCTGGGGAAGGACGGGGGCGACCTTCTCCGCCGCGTCGACCGCACCGTTGAGGGTAGCAAAGCCGTCCTTGGCCTTATCGACCAGCTCGGTCACCTGGGAAATATGAGTATCGCCAATGCCCTGGACCTTCTCGTTGGCGCTCTTGAACACCTTTGAGCTGCTGGAAAGCGAATCGGCGACCGCCTGCAGCGCGGACACGTTAATCATGCCGTCCTGGAACAGCTTGCCGGGCGTGGCCTGCGAAAGGTTGTCGGCCATGGGAACCAGCGCGTTGCTCGAGACATCGGACAGGGCATCAATCATGGTGCGGGCTGCGTTGATGTCACTGCCATACACCGGGATAAACGAAGCCGCCGTCCACAGCGGGCTCGAAGTCTCCGCCTTCATGCTGTCGCAGAGTTCATCGATCTTCTTCGCGTCGTCAGGCAGCGTCGAAAAATCGCCCGACGTGACCTTGTCCTTAAGGCCACCGACGATCTCGACAGCCTCCTTCGCTTCGCTCTTTACGGTCTTTGCCGAGTTAAGCAGCATAAAGCCGCTTGCGCCAAGCGCAACGAGAAGCACCGCGACTACAGCGGCAATAATGGCGCCGGTGTGACGCTTTTTGCGCTCGCCCTTGCGATGGCGATGACGGACCAGACCGTCAGAGGTCGAACTCGACGAAGCGTCGCTACCGTAGTTCAAGCCAAAATCGTAATAATCTTCCTTGGAACCCGAGCCCGCAAACTCGGCACCGCTATCATCCAGGCGGGCGAACGTGCCAGTCTCGGAGGCGCCGGTGTAGATCGTGCCAAGGTTACCCGTAAGCCCCGCGCCACCGGCAGAGGGAGTATTGTTGTCGGCCTTGCCGGC
>USEF01000205.1 GCA_900553475.1 uncultured Collinsella sp.
GGCGGCGACCGTCCCGGGAGCTGCTCGCGGCCGGGCACGCGAGGGAGTCTCGAGACGAAAGGAGCTCAGGCACGCCCTCGTGGATGGTGTCACTGCGCCTCTGAATCAGGTTCATACAGACAAAGGCAAGCTTCGGGTTGTTATCGCAAACCAGCTCCGACGATAAATTCTCGTGTTCCGTAATCTTGAAGAAGCTGCGAATCTATTTCAGGGGCACTATCAACAGCGGTTTCATCCCGTTCCCCTCTTGCACTCACCGCCAGCACACGCTATAAGGTTGTTGGTGGCTCATTAAGCTACCTCCAAGTGCCGGGGGAGTCCCCCGGCTATTTTTTTATCCATTCCATTAGGAGTCCCCATTGGCCAAGGAGCTCAGCATCTTCGTCGACGAGAGCGGCGACCGCGGCGGCAAAGCTCGCTACTACCCGCTCGTACTCGTCTTTCACGACCAGGAAGGCAGCATCGCTGAGGCGGTCACGGGCTATGAGGCCAAGCTTGTCAGGGCCGATCTCCCTAACATTCCGTTTCACTCCGAGCCTCTCGTGAACGGGCACAAGGACTATGAGTTTCTTGACATCGAGCAGCGCAAGGTTATGCTCGCCCGTTTCTCCTCGTTCGTCCGCAAACTTCCCATTTCCTATATCACGTTCGTCTACCACCGCAGCCAGTTCGAAGACCCGGCAAGGCTAATGGAACGTATGGGGCGCGATATCTCCTCTGCCATGATTGAACACCTGGGCTTCTTTCAATCCTTCGACGATGTGAAGGTTTACTACGACAACGGTCAGGACATTGTCATACAGGCGCTTGACCGCTCGGTGGGCAAGGTCCTCTCAAAAGGGGTCGTCCGACGCCGCAAGACCTCGATGACCGATTACCGCCTCGAGCAAGTGGCGGATTACCTCTGCACCATCGAACTTGCCTTGGTCAAGTACGAGGCCAAGGAGAACGGTGAGACGTACAACAAGTTCTTCGGAGGTATAGGTTCTTTCAAGAGGAACTGGTTCAAGCAAGCCCGCAGCAAGCGGATATAGGTGGTTCCGCAGTCTCGCAGGGAGCGGTCGTCTCTCCTCCGGCCAGGGCCCCAAGCGACACGCTTCGAGCAGCGATAGCGAAACGCAAGCAACGGCGTCGCGGGCGCCTCGTGCGCCATAGTGTCCATGTGGTCATCTCCTATCGTCTCAGCGTGGTAGCTGAAGATTCTAGGCGCTGGCCACACCCCTTTTCCGGGGCGCCAACACCAACGTTTAGCACACAAGGAGTTTGACGAGATGGCTCAGCAAGTATTGAATCTATCCGCCCATGCAGCCACGTCGAATAACTCCAGATTGGGGTAACTGACCGTTTCGCCCGTTTCTTTAAGACAGGCCTCCGCGGCGTTGCACAGCGAGCTCGCGAGCGACGCCGCATCACCGCGGAACGTCACGCTCTTAGTCGCACGCATCCCGCTCTTGGGCGACGGCCAGGAAGAGCAGAGGGCGTTGCACCCGTGGAGGACAAGCTCGAACTTGTAGTCGTAGTCGAAGCTCTCGTCTTTCTCGGGAGCATCGACCGACACATCGTAGTCGCCTGAATGCAACAGGGAGCACCGGAGCTTCCAGCACATCTTCCCATTAAAGATTTGACCTGGAATCGTTTCACCTTCGTTCGAGGGGTCTCCCGAAAACAGGAAGTCGTTTGCCGCCCAGTCATCAAACCACTTCACATACTGCCGCCCCGCCGCTCTCTTCCCGTTATGAAGGACGAGATTGGGATAAAGAAGCTGCCCCATGGCGTCGGGAATGGTAAGGGAAGACATAAGGGCTGGGATAAGGCAGTCTTTCTCAACCGCATTTCTAATCGATTCGACGAGTAGCTTCATTTTGATGCCTCAAAAAGTCTATGCGGTCTTATGCGAAGAAACGGCCGATCGGCCATGAGCCGAGCGTCGTTCGTGCCTCTTCGTCAAGTGACGCTCTGAGCGCAGAGGCCATGTCCGAGTCTCCGCGCAAGGCTGCTGCGCATGCTTTCGACAGCGCACTATCTGAATTCAGCTGGATTGCCATTAACTCAGATTTCTCCTCGCTAGTAAGATCTCGCTTTCGAGCGGCAATTTGATATCGATTTATCAGGGTTGCCTCTCGATCCGCAAAAGCTTCCAGGGCGTCTACGGTCATCTCGCAGCATTTCAGCAACTCTTCCTTACAGCACGCATCTTGATCGTAGGCTGATAGCATTTCAAGCATCTTGTCGTTGACGTAGGCAGAGCTAACTTCGGTGACTGGATACTGCTTCAACGTAGCGGCAAACACCTCGGCATCGATATTGGCAAGCCTCATATAGTCCTGCATCGTTTGGACGAACAGAGGCGCGACGACTACGGGGGCATCCCCCTCGCCCCGGAAGAACACCGAGACCGTCAGGTCATCCAGTCGAAGCCCATCGACCATTCGGTACATATCTTCAGATACTTGGTAAAACACGAGCTTAATCGGATGGTTCCCCAGATTGATATATCCGAATCCGTTTTGCCGATCCTTGTAGTGGAGGGGTGCGTTCTCAACCAATCCCTTGTAAATTGTCTCGATGTTTCTTAAATCCTGAGTGGTCAACGCACTGATGTCGAGCTCTGGCTTGTAATGAAGAGCGT
>USEF01000206.1 GCA_900553475.1 uncultured Collinsella sp.
CGCCGTGGCCGGGCGAGTTGTGGACGATACCGGTACCGTCATCGACACCGACGTAGTCGGCCAGGAGCGCCACGCCCTCAACACCGTCAAAGATCGGCTGCTTGTAGTGGATGTGGTGGAAGGTCTCGGCGGGAACCACATAGGGCTTACCGTCGACCACAACCGGGGTGTACTCCCAGCCAAACTCCTCGCAGCACTTGGGAGCCAGGTCCTCGAGCATGACCTCGGCGCGGCCGTCGTGCTCAACGGCGACGTAGGCGGCGCCGGGCTTGAGAGAAACGGCCTGGTCGGAGGGGATGGTCCACGGCGTGGTCGTCCAGATGATAAAGTCAACCGGGCCGTCGAAGTTCTCGAGGCCGGCGGGCTTGGAGGTCATCTCAAAGCGCACGAAGATGGACGGGCTCGTCTCGTCGGAGTACTCAATCTCGGCCTCAGCAAGTGCGGTATGGCAGTGCTTGCACCAGTGGACGGGCTTGTGGCCGCGATAGATCATGCCCTTGTCGAACATGGCCTTGAAAACCTCGATGTCGGCGGCGTCATGCTGGTGATAGAGCGTCAGATAGGGGTTGTCCCAATCGCCGAGCACGCCCAGGCGACGGAAGCCAGCCTTCTGCAGCTCGATGTTCTCGACAGCGAACTTGTTGCAAAGCTCGCGGATCTTAGCCGTGGAGGTCTGGTTGAACTTCTCGGTGCCGAGCTTCTCCTCGACCTTATGCTCGATCGGCTGGCCATGGCAGTCCCAACCGGGGACATAGGGAACCTCATAGCCCTGCATCATCCAGTAACGGTTGATCATGTCCTTGGAGATCTTGTTCATGGCGTGGCCGATGTGGATCGGGCCGTTGGCGTACGGAGGGCCGTCGTGCAGCACGAACTTCTTGTGACCCTCGTTCTTCTTCAGAACCTGCTCGTAGACCTTGTTGTCCTGCCAGTCCTTGAGTCGCTTGGGCTCGGACTTGGAAAGACCGGCACGCATGGGAAAACCGGTCTTGGGCAGATTCATCGTCTGCTTGTACTCGTTTGCCACGGTACCCCTTTCATGTCGTGGGCGCGCACGCCCGTTGGGCACCAAAAAAAGCGCCCGTCCCTACAAGCTGGGACGAAGCGCCACAAAACGGACTGTACGCCCGCAAAAGCTCTTCGTTTAACCACCCAGCTTAGATGCCCTCGCCCGCGTATTCGCGCGCTCGCATCCGTTACTCGGCTGGCCTGTATCGACGACCATCTCGGCGATATCTACTAAGACGAGCCTGTGCGACGCGTCCGTTGGGACCGCAGCTCCGGGGTGATTTTCATCGGTCGCATGCACGGGTTCTCAGCGCTCCCCGCTCTCTGTAACATGCGGACGGCCGACTACTCGTCCCCATCAACGCTTATGCGGAGTATGCTAGCACGTTCCGCGCCGGCGAAAAACCCTCAACACTGGTTTTATACGTTCGAAATTTCTCGCGGCTGTGGACCTTCTCTTGGAGCAAAATACCTGAAAGCACTTTATCGAACGAAAGAAGGTTGCTATGCGAACCATTGGAATGAGTGATTATACCGTCGGCGAAGACTGCTTTGACGAGCTGCCCGGCGCGCTGGCCGAGTACGGAGCGACCAAGGTCGCCATCATCGGTGGCAAGCGAGCCCTGGCTGCAGCGCTACCAGGGCTCGAGGCGGCACTTGAAGATACCGATGTCGAGGTCCTGGAGACGCGCGTCTACGGTACCAACAGTACGCGTGCCAATATCGCCAAGGTCGTAAACTCCCCCGCCTGCCAGGAAGCCGACGTGCTCATTGCTTGCGGCGGCGGCAAGGCGCTCGATACCGTCAAGACGGCGGCCATCGAGCTCAAGAAGATCGTCTTTACCGTGCCGACGATCTGCTCCAACTGCTCCGCCGCGACCGCCATTGCCGTTGTCTACAACGACGACGGCTCGCTCGAGGGCTATTCGTACCCCAACCGCCCCGCGCACATCTTCATCAACCCCAAGATCATCGCCGAGGCACCGGCAGAGTACTTCTGGGCCGGCGTGGGCGATGCCCTGTCTAAGCAGCCCGAGGTCGAGTACGCCACGAGCGCCGGTAATTTGGAGCACACCGCCGGTCTTGGCCTGGCACTCGCCCACACCTGCTCCGAGCCGCTGTTTACCTATGGCGTCCAGGGTCTTGAGGACGTGCGCCAGGACCTGTCGACCGAGGCCGTCAAGCAGATCGCGCTCGACATCGTGGTCAACACGGGCTATGTCTCGAACCTGACCAACCAGAACGATTACTACTACAACTCGAGCGTGGCGCACGCGTTCTACAACGCCACCTGCAGCATTCCACGTGAGGGCACCTACCTGCACGGCGAAGTCGTAAGCCTGGGCGTGCTCGTCCTGTTTGCCTATACGGGCGATACCGAGAACCTTGTGCGCTACGCCGCCTTTAACAAGCAGATGGGCCTGCCCGTGACGCTTGAGCAGGTCGGGCTTTCCGAGGCCGACATCCCTGCCCTGTGCGAATACGCGCACGCCACCAACGAGTGGAAGCAGGGCAACCCTGAGCCCTTCACTGACGAAAAGTTCGCCGCCGCCATCAAGGCCGCCAACGCCTACGGCCACTCTATCCTGGCCTAACCGGCCAAAACC
>USEF01000207.1 GCA_900553475.1 uncultured Collinsella sp.
CCGCGCGCGGCTGGCGCGTGGCCTATCCGTGCATGCTCTCGGCAACAGACACCGTGGCTTGTGGCCAGCGCATGTGTATGCGGGCAGTTGCCGCCGACGATGCGTCCGCGGCTCCGTTTATCGCCCACCCTACGCGGGCCTTTGCGGCCACGGACATCGACAGCAACCACTTCCCTATCGTGCCTGCCGAAGCTCTCGACATGATCGTCGTGCCGCTCGTGGCCTTCGACCAAACCGGCGCGCGCCTGGGCTACGGCGGCGGTTGCTACGACCGCTACCTGCCCATGCTCTCGCCCGCATGCCAAATCATCGGCATCGCCTTTGACGAGCAGCGTGTCGACCGCGTTCCCACCGACGCTCACGACCTGCCGCTACCCCACATCATCAGCGCCTAATCGCCGCCATATCAGCCACGGCTACAGCAGTACCATCGCAGCCTAGTGCTCCTCGCCGGCGCGGGCCAGGTCGTAGGGCGTGGTCTGGTAGACGTAGTAGTTGAGCCAGTTGGTGTAGAACAGCTGAGCTTGGCTGCGCCAGACGTTGCGCGGCTCGGCGGAGGGGTCGTCGCCCGGGAAGTAATGCGCCGGCACCTCCGGGTTGAGCCCGCGCTTCACATCGCGCTCGTACTCCAGGCGCAGCGTATCGGTGTCGTACTCGGGATGGCCAAAGACAAAGAAGCGACGGCTGTCGGTCGACTTGACGATGTACAGGCCCACCTCGTCGGACACGGCCACGACCTCAAGCTGCGGCTCGGCCTCCACGTCCTCGCGGCGCACATCGGTGTTGCGCGAATGCACGGCATAGAAACGGTCGTCGAAGCCGCGGACCAGCGGGCTTTGCGGCTTCACCAGATAATGCTCGAACACGCCGCTCGCCTTTGCCGGCAGGTCATACTTCTGGATACCGTAATGATGGTACAGACCGGCCTGTGCGCCCCAACAAATGTGCAGCGTAGAGTGTACGTGCGTGGTAGACCAGTCCATGATCTGGCAGAGCTCGGGCCAGTAGTCGACCTCTTCGAACGGCATCTGTTCCACCGGGGCGCCCGTGATAATCAGGCCGTCGTAGTGGATGTCGCGGATGTCGTCGAACGTGCGGTAGAACGTCTCCAGGTGGCCGGCGCTCACGTGCGTGGCCTCGTGTGTTTTGGTGCGCAGCAGGTCCACCTCCACCTGCAGCGGCGTGTTGGAGAGCTTGCGCATGATCTGCGTCTCGGTAGCGATTTTGGTGGGCATGAGGTTGAGGATGAGCACGCGCAGCGGACGGATGTCCTGGTGCAGCGCGCGGTACTCGGTCATGACAAAGATGTTCTCGCTCTCGAGCTGCGCGGCGGCAGGGAGGGCGTCGGGGATGCGAATGGGCATGGATGCTCCTTACGAGTCAGTTGCAGCTATGGTACAACGACCGGCCCCATCCGCGCGAGCACATCGCCCAGCGATGCCGTCAGCGGCCCAAATCACTCCAAAAGTAGAGATTAAGGCATGTCCAAAAATCTACGGCGCTTTAGCCTAGCAAAGTGGCAGCAGGACGCTACAATGGTTCGACGCGAAAAACTCGGCCGAAAGGATACGTATATGTACCAGACGCGTAAGATCGGTGTGGTCGGCCAGGGCCACGTAGGAGCACATGTCGCCAACAGCCTGCTCATGCAGGGCATTGCCGATGAGCTGTACCTGTGCGATATCAACGAGGCCAAAGTGACGTCCGAGGTCCAGGACCTGCGCGACTCCCTTTCGTTTGTCCCGTACAACACCAAGATCGTCAACTGCTACGACCACTACGAGGAGCTTGCCTGCTGCGACGTCATCGTCAACGCTGCCGGCAAGGTCGCGCTGGCCGCCGGCAACCGCGACGGCGAGCTGTTCTTTACCACCGACGCCGCCCGCTCCTTTGCCAAGCGCATCGTCGACGCCGGCTTTGACGGCATCTTCGTGAGCATCTCCAACCCCTGCGACGTCGTGTGCACCGAGCTGTGGCACCTGACCGGCTACGATCCCAAGAAGATCATCGGCTCGGGCTGCGGTCTGGACTCCGCCCGCTTGCGCACCGAGATCTCCAAGAAGGTCGGCGTGAGCCCCAAGTCCATCGACGCCTACATGATCGGCGAGCACGGCTTTAGCCAGCTGGCTGCCTTTAAGGCCGCAACCATCGCTGGCAAAAACCTCAACGAGCTTCAGGCCGAGAACCCCGACAAGTACGCCTTCGACCACATGGAGGTCGAGGAGCTTGCACGCAAGGGCGGCTATGTGACCTACCAGGGCAAGCAGTGCACCGAGTACGCCGTTGCCAACTCCGCCGCGCGCGTCTGCGCCGCCGTGCTGCACAACGAGCACGCCGTGCTTTCGGCCTCTACGCTTATGACCGGCCAGTATGGCGAGGAGGGTATCTTTACCTCCCTGCCCTGCGTGATCGGTGCCGAGGGCGTCGAGGAGGTCTACACACTCGACCTTTCCGAGCACGAACTCGAGGGCTTCCACAAGAGCTGCCAGCACATCCGCGACAACATCGCCCAGCTCGACTGGTGGGATGCCGAGGCCTACGACGCCAAGTAAGCCGCTGGCTGCCGCAACCTTGCGAATCTATGCGCGATACTAAGCGGGCCGCGCC
>USEF01000208.1 GCA_900553475.1 uncultured Collinsella sp.
AGCAGGGGCTCTCAATGTTTTTATGTCCTGCTCATATCGTCTCTGCCGGCAGTTTAGGAACGTCCCTAACTGCCGGCTCGGGAACGACAAAGCGCTAGTTCACTTCGACGGGTTTGGCGCCGGGATAGCGCTCCTCAAAGTCTAGGCGATACTTATTGTCATTGGTGCCCGCCACGTTGTCGCGCGACAGCGGCGCCACGATCTCATTCTTGTGGTCCGCAGGCTTGGCGTATTTCAGGCTGATCTCCCAGGCATCACAGATTGCGTCAATGCGGTGATCCAGGTCGTCGTACAGGGCGATGATGTCCTTCCAGGAGCTATAGTTCTTGGAGCTCGTCGGGACGTCTAGGTCCTCGACGATGTCGTAATACTGCTCGATGGTGTCCTCTGTGCGCTCGGCGACGTCGGCGAGATTTTGACGGGTGGTCCGATCCTCTTCCAGATAGCTGCCGTTGAAGTTCTGCGCGCAGCCACGGACGTAGTTGTCGAGGTCTTCGAGCAAGTCGTAGTATTCGCTCAGGCGACGGTAGAGGTTCTGCTCGGAGAGCGTTGCTTCGCCGCCATCCTCGTCGTCATCGTCATCATCGTCGTACAGGCTGTTGGGATCGCCGAGAGGCTTTAGGTCATCGTCGTCGACGTCATGGTGCAGCTTAGCTACCTCGGCAGTCGTCTGCGTGGCGGCGCTGTCGAAAGGCTTGATCACAAAGAAAACGACCAGGGCGATGATGATCGCCACCAGCACAACGATAACGGCGATAAGCGGCCCGGCGCCGCTCTTTTTGGGAGCGGGGGTCTGTGGCGAAGCGGGCACGTATGCGGGAGCCGGCTGCTGTTGGGGCGAGCCGCTCGCGATGGGTATGCGCTGCGTGGTCTCGACGGCCGCGGGGCTTGCGGCGGGGTCGGGGCGATAGGCGAGGGGGTCGTCCGCCTTGGCTTGCGGCGCATCAAGGGAGCCGGTCTGCTCAAAAGCGGGCTGGCTATCGCTCGCGGTTGTTTGCTCAACGGGTGCACCGCACGAGGTGCAGAACTTGGCATTATCTGCAAGAAGCTTGCCGCACGAGGCGCAATACCGAGACATTGCCACTCCTTTCGCCACATTTCAATGCAATACGACGATTATACCCAGCGTCCAAAATTCCCCATCATAAGTTGCGGTGAAATAGGGACTGTTTGGCGGTCTCAGAGCTTCAATCAGTCCCTATTTCACCGCAACTTTGGAAAGGCACCTTTAGCCATTGGGGACGCACCGAGCACTGGGGTATCATGGCTTGGTTGATATATATCTGCATTTACGCGCCTTGTAGGAAGGGGCTGCGCCCATGGCTTTTGAGCCCGCTCAACATAGCTTCATTACGCTCGAGGGTGTCGATGGCGCCGGTAAATCTACGCAGGCGCGCCTGCTTGCCCGTGCGCTCGAGCTCGCTGGCTACCAGGTTGTGAGCCTGCGCGAGCCGGGCGGTACCGCCATCAGCGAAAAGATCCGTGCTCTGCTGCTCGACCCTGCCAATACGGCGATGGGCGACACCTGCGAGTTGCTGCTGTATGAGGCCGCCCGTGCCCAGCTAGTGCATGAGGTTATCGCGCCCGCCCTTGCGGCCGGCAAGGTGGTCCTGTGCGACCGCTTCTACGATTCCACGACCTGCTATCAGGCGTTTGCCGACGGCCTCGATCGTCAGATGGTGCGCGATGCCAACAACCTGGCCGTCGCGGGTACGCACCCGGCGCTCACACTCGTCTACCACATCACGCCCGAGCAGGCGGCGCTGCGCATGGCAGCCCGTGGTGCGGCAGATCGCATGGAGGCTAAGGGCATGGCCTTCCAAGAGCGCGTCTACCAGGGATTTTGCGCCATTGCCGCCGAGGAACCAAACCGCGTAAAGCTCATCGACGCGACCGCGTCCATCGAGGAAGTCTTCGCGCAGACGGTCGAGCGGGTTCGCGCCTACGGCCTCGACATTTCCCAAGACGCCGTCGCCGCCGCACTTGCCAAGGAGGCCGAGTAACGTGGCCCCCGCTCAGGCAAGCCTGCTGGCCAAGCTCGACACCCAAGAGCGCGTGCGCGACTTTTTGACCAACGCCGTCGCCAGCGGCCGCGCATCGCACGCCTACCTGTTTTTGGGCGCTCCCGGCGCCGGCAAGCTCGATGCCGCATGGGCGCTCGCCCAGGCCTTCCTGTGCGAGCAGGACGGCTGCGGCGCATGCGACAGCTGCGTGCGCGTTGCGCGGCACACGCATCCCGACGTGCACTATTACACGCCCGAGAGCGCCACGGGCTACCTCATTGCCCAGACCCGCGAGCTGCTCGACGACGTGCCTCTGGCGCCCATCCGTGCCAAGGCCAAGGTCTACATCATCGACCGTGCCGAGCAGCTGCGCGCTAACACCGCCAACGCACTGCTCAAAACACTCGAGGAGCCGCCCGAGGGCGTTATGTTCATCTTGTTGGGCACCTCGGCAGACGTGATGCTGCCCACCATCGTGAGCCGCTGCCA
>USEF01000209.1 GCA_900553475.1 uncultured Collinsella sp.
CCGTTATCGGCTACATCACCATGTTCAGCGCATTCACGAACTCCTGAGCTTGGGAGCGGCTGCTCAGACTAAAGACACAGGCAGTCAACAGCCTGTTACGTAGGAAAACGTCGCGACCCTTGATCCTGCTGACCCCCGTGATGTCCTTAAGGTAGACAATCTCGGTGTGCTTGCCGCCAAAAATGCCCTTCTTGAGTACCTCAATGCGGTTAGGGTAGATCTTGACGTCTTTAAACCTACCCGAACCTTTGTCCTGGAACAGCAGCGTGTTGTTGTCCATACGCGTCACTGCCGTGGGGTTCGCTAAAACTGTCTCTATGGTCACATTTTAGTCACTTCGGGAATCCTGCACGAAGGCGCTAAGCGACATTGAAATTCGAGTCCGCGCGAGGCTTTAAGATAGGCATGATTAGCCGCATCGATGCGACTGGCAATGCTTCTAGGAGTACGCCTCGTATTATTCGCCATTAGAGGAGGTCTTTCCTGGTTTACGCATGGGAATTCGAGTTCTTTGATTCGGACGGCGTTATCAACGCTGTGCCATGTGGCTCGCTGAGCGGAGGTGGAACGTTCGGATCCGACCTAAACGACGCCGTCGAAAGCGCCGCTGATTTTCTCGCATGCATGGTCGATGACCACCTAATGGGCGGCGTTGACCATGCATGCGCCGAACTTTGGCCACGAGCCGCAGCGCGGTGGCAAGATTATCGCCGTGGCCGTCAGTCGCGAACTCAACGATATCCCCTCCGTCCACGCAGCGGATGCCGCGCGCATGCTTGGCGTTAGCTCGGCAAGAGTATCGCAACTTATAAATGCTGAACTGTTGGATTCATGAAAGGATGGCACCAAGCGCATGGTGTCCAAATCTTCCATCGAGGCACGACTCGCCGACGCTCCAAAGGCAGGGCGCCCAAAAGAGGTCCCTATTGCTGTATAAAGCAATAGCGTTGCGGGTTTTTTCATTTGTCAGATTAGCTGACAAGCTCTCCCAATTCGGGACTCACTGCGTCCCGAATTGGGCTGGACACATTGCCGCAGGTAGCCGCGCATCCTCAATCCAAAGTACGAGAGGTGTTTCCCATGGCAGACATCAATCAGGCCATCACCGAAAGCGCACCTAAAGTGCGTTCTGCCGAGGACATGGCCGCACGACGCAAGAGCGATTCAGAGGGATTTCGGCTCATCTCGCCAGCGCCCCCTACAACGAAACGTGGGCATACGTCGAAACCAGCGCTACGCGGCTGCATTTACGGGCTTGCCGTCGGCGACGCGCTGGGCGTTCCTTACGAGTTTAGGCCCCGCGGCACGTTCAAATGCACGGACATGATCGGCTACGGCACGCATGGGCAGCCCGCCGGCACCTGGAGCGATGACACGTCCATGACGCTTGCTACCTGTGACTCGATTAGGGAGCTCGGGCACATCGACACCGCAGACATGCGCGACAAGTTCGTACGCTGGATTGCCCGTGGCGAGTATACGATCGACGGCGTTTTCGATTACGGCGGCACGACCGCCCGCGCTTTGCACACCGGCAAAGGAGGCTCCGGCGAGCGCGACAACGGCAACGGATCGCTCATGCGCATCGCTCCCCTAGCGTTCACCGATGCGACGGACAACGAGATCCGCGAGGTCTCGGCAATCACGCACGCCCACAGAACATCAACCGATGCATGCATCATATTTGTTGAGCTGATGAGGAATGTGATGAACGGCGCGCTCCCCTCGCGGGCACTCCATCTGAAAGGCGTGCCTGAGCAGGAAATCAGGTCAGGTGGCTTCGTGCGCGACACGCTTAAGGCAGCCACCTGGTGCTTCGTCAACACTACCAGCTACGAAGATTGCGTGCTTGTCGCCGTCAACCTGGGCGACGACACCGATACCACCGCAGCCGTTGCCGGCGCCCTCGCCGGCACGGTATACGGCATCGACGCAATTCCGCAGGAGTGGACCGACGCCTTGCGCGGTAAAGAGCTGATAGAGCAGTGTTTGTTTTAGGGCGCACTTACGATAGAAACTGACCAGGAGGCACCACGGAAAGAAAGATCGCAAATATAGACGAGTTCCAAGTGGACGAAAACGGGATTCCGCTATTTCCAGCAGGACTGAAGGAAGAAGCCAACCTCTATGTTCTCCCCGACGGGCGTTACCTCCCCTGCGGGGTCTACCGAACCGAAGATGGCGGCTCACTCATTTATGAGCCATCCGGGCTCAGCTTCTTCGGGCAGATGCTTGCTCAATTCAAAGAGTGCTAGGGGTTTGATTGCCCGTTAGATCGACACCGTTCCAAACCATGGAATGGGCAGGATGTCTCCCACCGCGGCCTGTGAGGTAAAATCTTGACTGCCGCGGAATCCGCCTGCGGGCAACGCTCCGATCTCCGATTGGGGTGAAGCCTATGAACTTGTTTCTTGAAATCCTGCGCCTCTCGATGTATGTGACCGGCATTGCCCGGAACCTCTACTCGATCTGGCGGGAATATAAG
>USEF01000210.1 GCA_900553475.1 uncultured Collinsella sp.
TTCAATTCCCATCATGGCTCTCGGTGGCAGGTTAGTGATCGCAATTAAGGTCTTTCCAACCAGCTCTTCCGGCTCGTAATAAGCGTGAATACCGGAGAGGATGGTGCGGTCGGTACCGGTACCGTCGTCGAGCGTAAAGTTCAGCAGCTTCTTGGACTTCTTGACGGCCTCGCATGCCTTGACCTTCACAGCGCGGAAATCGCTCTTGGAGAAGGTATCAAAGTCGACGAACTCCTCAAACAGCGGCTCAACGGCGATCTTGGAGTAATCGAGCGTGGGCTTAAGCGACGTAACGAATGGGCTCGCGGCGTTGCCGGCCTCGGCAGCCTTGGCGGCAGCGGCACCGGACTGGAAACCCTTCTCGGGCTTCATGTGCGGGAACAGCAGGACGTCGCGGATAGAAGCCTGGTTAGTAAGCAGCATGACCACGCGGTCGATACCAATGCCAATGCCGCCCGCGGGAGGCATACCGTACTCGAGGGCGCGCACGTAGTCCTCGTCATACTCCATAGCCTCATCGTCGCCGCCGGCCTTCTCGGCCATCTGGGCAGCAAAGCGCTCAGCCTGGTCGACCGGGTCGTTGAGCTCGGAGAATGCGTTGGCGTACTCGTGGCCGGCGATGACCAGCTCAAAGCGGTGAGTCAAACGCGGGTCGTCCTCAAAACGCTTAGCGAGCGGGCTGACCTCGATGGGGTAATCGCACACGAACGTGGGGTTGACGATGGTGTCCTCGCCCAGCTCATCGTAGATCTCGGCGATAATCTTGCCGGCGGTCCACTCGGGCTTAATCTCCAGGCCCTTCTCGCGCGCGGCGGCAGCAAGCTCCTCGACCGGCGTGTCAATGGTGACCTGCTTGCCGAGCACGTCGGAGACGATGTCGGTCATGGGACGGCTGGCCCACTCACCAGAAAGGTCGATGGTCTGGCCCTGGTACTCGATGACCTCGGGGTTGCCGATGGCCTTGTTGGCAGCCTTGATGACACCCTGGGCGAGCGCCTTCATGCCCTCGAGGTCGGAGAAGGCACGGTAGGCCTCCATCGTGGTGAACTCGGGGTTGTGGGTAAGGTCCATGCCCTCGTTACGGAAGATGCGGCCGATCTCGAACACGCGCTCAAAACCACCGACGATGCAGCGCTTGAGGTGCAGCTCGGTGGCAATACGCAGGTAGCACTCCTGATCGAGCGCGTTGAAGTGGGTAATGAACGGCTTGGCCGTGGCACCACCCTGGATGGTCTGCAGGATGGGGGTCTCGACCTCCATGTAGCCGTCGGACTCCATAAAGCGACGGAAGGTGGAGAGAATCTGCGAACGCTTACGGAAGGTCTCGCGAACGTCGTCGTTGGCGATCAGGTCGACATAGCGCTGGCGATAGCGGGTCTCCTTGTCGGAAAGACCGTGGAACTTCTCGGGCAGCGGACGAACGGCCTTGGCAAGCAGGGTCGCGCTCTTAGGGGCAACGGAAAGCTGGCCACGCTGGGTGCGCACGACCACGCCGGTCACGCCCAGGATGTCGCCCAGGTCGAGGGCCTTGAGCGTACTCCAGGCAGCCTCGTCCATGTCGTTGATGCGGCAGAACAGCTGAATCTCGGCAGTCGCATCGCGCACGACGATGAACATGATCTTGCCCTGACCGCGCTTGGCGACCACGCGGCCGGCGATCTTCACGACGTCCTCGGTGTCCTCGCCATCGGCAAGCTCGGCGTACTTAGCCTCGATATCGGCGACGTAGTCCTCAAGCTCAGAGTGCTCGGGATAGGGGTTCTGGCCCGCCTCGAACAGGGCGGCGCGCTTGGCCAGGCGGGTGGCGCGCTCGTCGTTGAGCGTCGATGCCTGATCTGCGGCGTTCTGGTTCTCTGCCATAAGTTAGCTCCTCAAACTAAAACGCTCCCCAGGATTCGGTCCCAGGGAGCGAAAACATACCTTTACGCGGGACCGTGGTCTAGCGTGCGATCTTGGCGATGGTGTAGACGCGAGTCTTGCCGGAAGGCGTAACGACCTCGACGGAGTCGCCCTCGCCGTGACCGATGATGGCATGGCCGACCGGAGACTCGTTGGAAATCTTGTGCTCGAGCGAGTTGGTCTCGGTGGTACCAACGAGCGTGACTTCCATGACCTCGCCGTTGGGATCAATCAGCGAAACGGTGGAACCGATGGAGACGGTCAGGTCGCCCGTGGTGGCAGCAACCTGAGCGTTGGCGAGGATGGCCTGGATCTCGGCAATACGAGCGGCGTTCTGGGCCTGCTTGTCCTTAGCGGCGTCGTACTCGGAGTTCTCCGAAAGGTCGCCGAACGCGCGGGCTTCCTTGATGTCCTCGACGATCTCCTTGGCGTAATCGCCCTCACGCCAAGCGAGCTCCTCGACGAGCTTCTGGCGGCCCTCAGCGGTCAGTACGATCTGGCTTGCGTCCATACGGATATCTCCCCAACTCTGATCAAACAATCAACTGTCAACAAAACGAAAAAGACCGGCTA
>USEF01000211.1 GCA_900553475.1 uncultured Collinsella sp.
ACGGCAAATATGAGTACTGTTACCAATTTAGTAGCAGAGTATTACCGCCTCACGAGCCCTTTTTGAGTTCCGCACAGCCTGCTTGGCGCCAAGATATTCCACATTCGTTTATTATCTCTTCGCTGAATCCAGATTATCGGCCCAAGTTTCTTTGTTTTTGCTGTCACTAATCTAGTAACAGTACTCATATTTGCCGTTTTTTGCACAGAGCATATAAACAGACCCCCTATAAAGCCATAGTTTTACGCTGGTTTGAGCCCAAAGCACGCTCGGAGCGTATTCAGCAGAGCATCTTGCCTCTTTCGACGAGCCTCTACGCGATTCTGATATCGCTTACTCATGCGCTGGTGCATGCGCCATGCGAGCGCTTCCATCGCTTCCATGTCACAGAGCATTTCGTTGTTGACCGTCGCAACCTCGATTCCCATAGTAATCAAGCCCATGTTGCGCTTTTCATCATGGATACGCCCCCTCCGAGAGGAATGGCCCAGCTCACCGTTGTATTCCAGGTCAAACCGGGCTGTTTCCTGATACGCATCGCAAACTGCATGCGGCATCCCCGAGATTGCCTGCGCGCGGTCATCGAACTCGATCTTGTAGTCGGTCTTAAAGGGACCGCAGGCAAATCCGCCATAGGAAAACGGAAGCGAAAACAGAGCGAGCATGATGCACTCCATGGGCGAGCGCAGGTTTTCTGACAAGTAGGGACACAGACGCTGCAGCTGTTTGGCCGCATTCCCCTTGCATACCGCGAGGTAATCTGCCAGACGATCGGGCGTCAGCACCGGCTCAACCTCAAAGTAGCCCACGTCTGCTGGCTGGTCCTTGTCCTTTGCAAGTTTATTCGTAACGGGCGAGGTGTAGGGAGGCAGATACTTCCCGCGGTCACTCAGCGAAATCTTAGAGCACAGCTCCTGGGCCAGGGCAAATGCCTGGATACAGCCGACCTCGCGCGCGACGGCTACGCAAAGGGCCTCGGGAGATAGACTGTACACCCCCGGTTCCACCTCTAGAATCGAGCCGGCGGGCAACTCGGAGCATACGGACCAGCTCACGCCAAGAATACGGCGGCGCTGCGCTGCAGACCCTACCAACAAGCACAAATCCTCTTGCACCTCGCCGCTTGCGGCCCCAATCCGCACCAAATCGGGAAGATAGATGTCCTCGGTCGAGGGCGACGACGTGCGCAGCACACGGCGCTCTTCATCGGGATCGAGGTCCCTCCAGCTGATGTAACCCATTTGTCGGCGCTCGGCGCGCATCATGCGCAGCGCCGAGGCGCCGGTCAGGATTACGGAGGCCGCCAGTTGCTCGCTTGTCGGCTCGATGCGTCGCGCCATCTTCACTGCCACAAAACCACCCCTACCAAACGCGTGCGATAGCGAGGCCATCAACGGCCGCGGCACCGGCGCGCTTGAGTTCCGCCGAAGCCGCTGCCATCGTCGCACCCGTGGTGATAACGTCGTCGATAAGCAGCAGGCGGCGGCCGTGCACATCCTCAACCGTCTCGTACATACCTCGGGCACGCTCGCGGCGCTCCTCACGACCGAGTTCGCGCTGGTCGCCATGCCCGTACTTGACGAGAGCATCGAGCAAGGGAACACCCGACAGCTCGCAAAATGGGCGCGCGATGGCCTCCATATGATCAAAACCACGCCGCCGAAACGCTGCCGCCGTCGCAGGCACAAACACCACCGCATCCGCACCGGACAGCACATCTCCGTAGCGATCGGGCGCTACGACCTGGGCATGCAGGGCGATGTCGTAGAGCAGCTCCGCCAGATACGGAGCCAGACGTCGCTCGCCCGCATCCTTGTACGCTTTAATGATGCGCGGCAGCGGATGCGCATAGACGGCGCACGCCAGGCAGCGGTCGAGCGCCTCCGCCATTGCCGAGGACGTGCCCTCGACCGAACACTCAGTGCACAGCAAATCCCCAAACGGGGCGCCGCATCGGGTGCAGCTATGACACGGGTCGATGAGCGTGAGCGCAGCCAGACAGTCTTGGCAAATAAGCGCACCGGCGCGCTCGCAGCCGGCACATCGTGTTGGCGACAATGCCTCGAGCGCCTCGTACGTCGCGCGCTCGGCAAACGGTAGCAATTCGTCCGCAAACGGTAGGGCACCGGCACTCTGCAGACGGCTCAATATGTTCAGATGGCTCTTCAAGACACAACCCTCCCTACGCTCGATCGCAGGGAGGGTTGTTGATTCGGCGCTATGATACCCCGATGCGCTCGGGGCAAGGCAGGTTAAATCCGCTCGCGGGCGTTATTCGCCGGCGGGCGGTTGTGGTGCGGACGAAGACGGGGTCGAGCCCTCGCCACCATCCTGGCGCGGCTTGCGGGAACGACGACGGCGACGGCGCTTTTGACCCTGGTCGGCCGAGCCCTCGCCACCGCGATTCTCGCGCGGCTCGCGCTCGTCGCGAGCGGCGCCACGCGAAGCCTTGGCAGCCGCCCCCCC
>USEF01000212.1 GCA_900553475.1 uncultured Collinsella sp.
CCACCACGACGACGCCGCGTTTTTCGAGCGCCTTGATGGTCGCCGACATGCTGTTATAGAGAAGGTTGAGGTCGCGCGTCGTGACCGGGCCGCACTGGAGCGCCTCGATGAGCTGACGCTGGCGGACCGCGGTCTTGGGCGGCGTATAGTCGAAGCCCTCGGGCGTGAGCATGACCCAGCGGTTTTGGATGGGTTTGACGGCGGGGCGCTCAACGGCCCACACGCCGTCGTCACCTTTGACCACGCGCGGGCTTCCACCCGGTGGCAAGAACAGGCGCAGGCACTCGGAAAGCGTTGCGACGTACTCGCGGCTCATCCAGCGTGCGATACGGGCAGCCTCGGCGGTAAAGAGCGGTTTGCTGAGGATAGCCTCGATGGCTTTAATGCGGGCTGGGTCGAGGGCGTTGATACCTTGCAGGTCACCCAGCTCAGGCGCAATGTCGACGATATAGCCCGCGGCGGCACGGTTACCAAAGTGGACCAGGACCGTGGATCCGATTTGCGCCTCGTTGGCAAGGGACCGGGAAATGCCATAAGCAAACGGCTCGGACAGCGCACGGGTGGGAATGTCGAGGACTACGCTCGCATAGGCGGCGACGGGTTCAGGCGCGAACTCAGGCTTGGCCGGAGTCTCCTCCGGTTCCGGCGAACCAAACAGCGAAAGTTGCTCGGCCATGGCCCCAGCACCTCCCATCCCATTCGTCTACAGAAACAAGAACCCCGCTCAGGGTGAACGGGGCTCGGATACAAACGTTTGCGCAGCGATTACAGCGCCATCGTGCGGGCGCGATCGATGCGCGCCAGGCAGTCGTCGCGGCCGACGAGCGCCATGGTCTCGCCCAGCGGAGGGCTCACCATGTTGCCGCAGACGGCGACGCGCACGGCCTGGAACACCACGCGCTTCTTGAGGTCCATCTGCTCGGGCAGAGGCTCAAGGGCGGCGTCGATGTTGGCGGCGGTCCACTCGGACACACCCTCGAGTGCGGCCTTGGCGGCGTCCAGAATGGCACCCATGCCCTCCTTGGCCAGGCCCTTGTTGACGGATTTCTCGTCATACTCGAGCGTCTCGGCCGTAGCGAAAATGGGAGCGGCGACGGTAACGGCGTCGGCCGGCATCTTGGTGCGCGGCTTAACGATGGCAGCGAGTGCGTCGATCCAATCCTCGCCGTACTCGACGTTACCCTCGATGAGACCCGCCTCGTGCAGCTCGGGGACCATGATCTCGTCGGCAAACTGAGCATCGGACATGCCGTTGATGTACTCGGCATTGACCCAGTCGAGCTTCTTGGGGTCGAAGGTCGCCGGGTTCTTGGAGATGCGGTCGAGCGAGAACTTGCTGGCCAGGACATCGCGCGGGATGATCGTGGTCTCGCCGTCGAGCGACCAGCCGAGCAGCGCCAAGTAGTTGACGAAGGCGTCGGACAGGTAGCCGGCGTCGCGGTACTCCTCCACCGAGGTGGCGCCGTGGCGCTTGGAGAGCTTCTTGCCGTCGGCACCCAAGATCATGGAGATGTGGGCGAACGTAGGCACAGGCGCGCCGAGGGCCTCGTAGACCATGACTTGACGCGGGGTGTTGGACAGGTGGTCGTCGCCGCGGATGACGTGAGTGATCTTCATCATGGCGTCATCGACGACGGTCGCGAAGTTGTACGTGGGCGTGCCGTCGGAGCGGAAGATGACAAAGTCGTCAAGCTCCTTGGCGTCGAAGGTTACCTCGCCGTGGACGGCGTCGTGGATGACGACGTCGCCGCGGTCCTCGGGCACCTTGATGCGAAGGACGTAGGACTCGCCGGCCTCGATGCGGCGACGGGCCTCCTCGGGATCAAGATCGCGACAGCGGCGCTGATAGCCCTGGAAGGGGTCCTTGCGCTCCTGCGCGGCCTTACGGTCGGCATCGAGCTGCTCCTTGGTGCAGAAGCACGGATAGGCCTTGCCCTCGTCCCAGAGCTTCTGGGCTGCCTGCTTGTACAGGTCCAGGCGCTCGGTCTGTGCGTAGGGACCAAAGTCGCCGCCCACCTCGGGACCCTCGTCCCAGTCCAGGCCCAGCCAACGCATGGCGCGCAGGATGATCTGCGTGTTCTCGTCGGTGGAGCGGGTGGGGTCGGTGTCGTCGATGCGCAGGATGAACGTGCCGCCGTTTGCACGGGCGAAAGCCCAGTTATAGATAGCGGTGCGGGCGCCGCCGATGTGCAGCTTGCCCGTCGGTGAGGGTGCAAAGCGGACGCGAACGTCTGATGCCATGGAAATCTCCTCGATTGCAGGATGGATGTCTAACCGCACCAGTATAAAGCATCAAAGCAACCTCCGCACAAAGGGCACCGACCCAGTCATTGGGGACAGACTTAAATGACCAGTCGGGGGTAGCTAATTTGGGACGGGGCTTTTTTAGCTGCCCTATGTCGAGGTTGGTCTTAAGCTCCGATGACTACGGATT
>USEF01000213.1 GCA_900553475.1 uncultured Collinsella sp.
CGAAGCCGGTGCGGATTTGCGAAGCAAATACGCAGATTCTCCGCGCAAAGCTCCAGCCCAATATCGATGCGATGTCGATCGGGCGTCTTGCCCCGGTTTCAACCCATCAACGGATCCCCCAAACCGCGGAGAATCGAACTCTATGCAGGGCGCGGGCGTAAAGAAAACGCCTCAGTGACGCAGAGTGGGACGCGCTTTCCCGATGGCAGCCCAGGCGGAAAGCACGTCCCGGAATCCACGCTCAGACTGGGACGTAGTTTCCGGATGACGCCTCAAGCGGAAACTGCGACCCGGAATCTAAGCTCGAAATGGGATTCATTTTCCGGATGGCGGGCTCAGCGGAAAATGCGACCCGGAATTTGCTCTGAGAACGGGACACACTTTCCGCTTCACCTGCCGCCTCGAAAAACCTGCGCGCTCGCCATCCCAAAACTGGGTAGAAGAAGGCCAAAACGCAATCGCAGGAGGTCAATATGACTGCAGAAGATAAGGCAAAGAACGCCGGCAAGGTCGCGCTCGTCCTGGAGGGCGGCAGTTTTCGCGGGCAGTTTACCGCGGGCGTGCTCGACGTTCTCATGGAGGCTGGCGTCGAGATTCCGGCGGTATATGGTGTATCGGCCGGCGCCCTCAACGGCGTGAACTATAAGTCGCACCAGATCGGCCGTGCCAACCGCATCAACCTGGCTTTCTGCAATGACAACCGCTTCATGGGCGCCGCATCGTTTGCGTCCACGGGCTCTATTGTGGGTTACGACTTTATCTTCAACGATGTCCAGGACCGCCTGGATCCCTTTGACAACGAGACGTTCGACGCGAGCCCCATCGAGATGTACGCCGTCGCGACGGATATGCTCTTTGGAACCGCCACGTACCTCCCGGTCAAAAGCGCCGTTCTTGACCTCGATGCCGTGCGCGCCTCGACGTCGCTGCCGCTGGTGACGCCGCCGGTCGAGATTGACGGGCACAAATACGTCGACGGCGGCGTGGCCGATTCGGTTCCTATCGAGCATGTGCTCGAGGAGGCGGGCTTCGACCGCGCGGTTGTCATCGTCACGCAGGACCGTTCGTATGAGAAAAAGCCCTACGAGTTTATGCCCGCCGCACGCGCCCGCTATGCCGACTACCCCTATCTGCTCGAGGCTATCGAGACGCGCCACGACCGTTACAACATTCAGCGCATGCATCTGTGGAAGTATGAGCGCGAGGGCCGTGCGTTGGTCATCGCTCCGCAAAAGCCGGTCGAGGTCGGCCACGTTGAGCACGATCCGGCAAAGCTTTTGGACCTGTATATTCAGGGCCGCCAGGAGGCAAAGCGCCTGCTCGCGGAAATCCAAGAGTTCGTTGAGCGCTAGCGACGGCGAACCCTCAAAAATGAAAACAGCTAAAGAGCCGGAAAATCACGGCTCGTGGATGACATATGCAGAAACTCTGGTCGGAGCCAAAATACCTGTTGACTCGTACGGCGAGCGGGGTAATATGGACGGGTTACTTGCAGAGCCCCGTGAATCTCTGTAACAACACGTACTGTACATGGAGGAGTCTAAGTGATTTCGAAATCGACTCACTACGCCAAGCAGGGCGAGGTCCAGCGCAACTGGGTTCTCGTCGACGCCGATGGTGCTGTCCTGGGCCGTCTTGCCACCCAGATCGCAATGATCCTGCGCGGTAAGAACAAGCCTCAGTTCACGCCCAACAGCGACTGCGGCGACTTCGTTGTCGTCATCAACGCCGATAAGGTCCAGCTTACCGGTAACAAGGCCGACACGAAGACCTATTATCGCCACAGCGGCTACAACGGCGGCCTCAAGGCTGAGAGCTTCCGCCAGGCTATGGAGAAGCACCCGGAGAAGGTCATCGAGCGCGCCGTTCGCGGTATGCTGCCCAAGACCACCCTCGGCCGTGCCCAGATGACCAAGCTTAAGGTCTACGCTGGTGCCGAGCATCCGCATGCTGCCCAGAACCCCACGAAGATTGAGCTGGAGGCTTAAAGATGGCTGAGAACACCGTTGTCTACCAGGGTACCGGCCGTCGTAAGAACGCCGTCGCCCGCGTCCGTCTCGTCCCCGGCACCGGCAAGGTGACCATCAACAAGCGTGACGCCGAGCAGTATTTCGGCCGTCATCAGCTCGTTGAGAACGCCCTTGCTCCCTTCAAGGTGACCGACACCGCCGGTCAGTTCGACGTTATCGCTCTGTGCGATGGCGGCGGCATCTCCGGTCAGTCCGGCGCTCTGCGCCTGGGCATCGCTCGCGCTCTTCTGAACGCTGGCGACTACCGTGCTGACCTCAAGAAGGCCGGTTTCCTTACGCGCGATGCTCGCGTGGTCGAGCGCAAGAAGTACGGCCTCAAGAAGGCCCGCCGCGCTCCCCAGTTCTCCAAGCGCTGATTTATCTCAGTATGCACTTTTACGGCTCTGC
>USEF01000214.1 GCA_900553475.1 uncultured Collinsella sp.
ACTGCGGCCCGGCTGCCTCTCGTGGCTATCGTCGCCTGTGATATGCCGTTTGTCTCTTCGGAGCTAATCGGTGCCCTTGCCGGCTGTGTCGAGGCTGAGGCGCTCGCCGTGTGCGTGCCGCGCGAGGAGCGGGGGATTGAGCCACTTTGTGCCGTCTGGCGCCGTGACGCGTGTGCGTCGGTCGCCCAAGAGCTGCTCGCCTGCGATCGTCAGCGCATTCGCTGCCTGATTAATCGCGTTCAGGCCGGTTATATGGATGAGCCGCAGATCGTTAAGGTCGCCGGCTCGACGCTCTGCTTCGAGAACGTCAATACGCCCGAGGAGTTTGCGGCGGCCGAGTTACTCGCCTAGACGATTGGAGTTGCCATGTCTCACGATATTTGTCCCGACACGGGAGAACCTTGCACTTGCGACGGGTCCGAACCCTGTACCTGCGGTTGCGGTGGCTGTGGACATACTGCGGAAGAGGAAGCGGCCGCCGCGGCGTATCGTGAGGCACACCGCGAAGGCCCATCCGATGATGCCCTCGACCATGAACGCAAAATCATCGTGTCGTTCGACAGCACCTTCGATGTGATGGAATGCGAACAGCTGTGCCTTGCCGCCGGTGTTCCTGGGCGCATCATGCCGCTGCCCGGCTCCATTACCGCCGGCTGCGGGCTATGCTGGGCCATGCCGTTCTCGGGCGATGCGCTCGCCGCCTTCCGCGCCGCCACCGAGGGCCGCATAACCCCTGCCGACTACCATCAGCTCGTCCTCTAACCACCAACACCACCACAAAGGTGCCCAATGTGGTGGTTTGGAACATGTGGACGAAACAGCTTCGAAACACGCGATTTGCGCGTTGGGTGCTCAAAAACGCTTCTACCTGCATCGTAATCAAAACGAAACATCTGCTCGTCGGCTTATGCGAAACTTTGCTGCAACAGTGCGATATTATCCATACTCGATAAAGTTCGCGACGCATAGGGTGCCGCGACCAACATTTTCTTTTCCATCAATTGGAGGAAGCATGAGCTACACGCAGAAAGTTCTCGACGAGCTCAAGGCCCGCTATCCCGAGCAGCCTGAGTTCATCCAGGCCGCGACCGAGATCCTCGGTACCATCCAGCCGGCGCTCGACGCCCATCCCGAGTACGAGGAGGCCGCCCTGCTTGAGCGCCTCGTCGAGCCCGAGCGCATTGTTATGTTCCGTGTCCCCTGGGTCGACGACCAGGGCAAGGTCCAGGTCAACCGCGGTTACCGCGTCGAGTTCAACTCTGCCATTGGACCCTACAAGGGCGGCCTGCGCTTTAACCCGACGGTCACCCTGGGCATGCTCAAGTTCCTGGGCTTGGAGCAGATTCTCAAGAACAGCCTGACCACTCTTCCCATGGGCGGCGGCAAGGGCGGTTCCGACTTTGACCCCAAGGGCAAGTCCAACAACGAGATCATGCACTTCTGCCAGTCCTTCATGACCGAGCTCTATCGCCATATTGGCCCCAACACCGACGTTCCCGCCGGCGACCTGGGCGTTGGCGGCCGCGAGGTTGCCTACCTGTTCGGTCAGTACAAGCGCCTGACCAACGAGTGGACCGGCGTTCTTACCGGCAAGGGCCTCTCCTTTGGCGGCTCGCTCGCCCGTACCGAGGCCACCGGTTACGGTCTGGCCTACTTTGTGGACGAGTACCTCAAGAGCCGCGGCGACTCCTTCGAGGGCAAGAACGTCGTCGTTCACGGCTCCGGCAACGTCGCTATCTACGCGGTCCAGAAGGTCACTCAGCTCGGCGGCAAGGTGCTCGCCTGCTCCGATACCCACGGCTGGGTCGAGGATCCCGACGGCATCGACTACACCGTGCTCGAGCACATCTACAACAAGAAGCGCTCTGGCCACGACAAGGGCGTTACGCTCGCTATGTACGTTGACGAGAGGCCCAGCGCCGTGTGGCACGAGGGCGACGGCCGCGCCGTGTGGCAGCTGCCCTGCGACATCGCGCTGCCCTGCGCTCGCGAGAACACGCTGCTGCTCGAGGACGCCCAGGCGCTCGTCGCCAACGGCTGCACGGTGGTCGGCGAGGGCGCGAACATGCCTACGACCATCGAGGCCACGACCTACTTCCAGGAGAACGGCGTCGCCTTTATGCCCGGCAAGGCTGCCAACGCCGGCGGCGTGCTCGTATCCGGCCTGGAGATGAGCCAGAATGCCGAGCACCTGTCCTGGACCTTCGAGGAGGTCGACGGCAAGCTCGAGCAGCTCATGCGCGGCATGTTCCACAACGTGGACGACACCGCCAAGGAGTATGGCCAGGAGGGCAACTTCGTCATGGGCGCCAACATCGCCGGCTTCCTGAAGGTCGCCGACGCCATGCTCGCCCAGGGCGTCTGCTAAATCTTCGCTCGACATAGCATGTGATGAGGCTCCCAGCCATTCC
>USEF01000215.1 GCA_900553475.1 uncultured Collinsella sp.
GACGGTGCCGAAGGTGGTGTGGCGGCAGTGATCGGACCAGTAGGTGTCGATCACGCGGATCTCGGTGATGGTGGGGTCGCGGTCCTCATCGCGGAAGTACTGCTGGCAGAAGGCGATGTCCGCCTCGTCCATGGCAAGGCCGCGATCGGCGATAAAGGCGGCAAGGCCGGCCTCGTCGAGCTCGCGGAAGCCGTCGAGCACCTCGACGGGCTGGGGCTCGGGGGTCTCCATGTACAGCGTCTCGGGCAGGTCGAGCGAGGCGATGCGCGCCTCGACGGGGTTCACCACGTAGTGCTTGATGGCCTCGATGGCGGCTTCGTCCAGAGCGCCCGAGATGATATAGACCTTGGCGGAGCGCACGGCGGGGCGCTCGCCCTGGCTGATGAGCTGCACGCACTCGCTGGCGGAGTCGGCGCGCTGGTCAAACTGGCCAGGCAGGAATTCGACGGCAAAGACGGCGCCATCGCTTGCGGGGAGCTCGTCGTAGGTCACATCGACCTGGGGCTCGCTAAAGACGGTCGGCACGCAGGAGCGGAAAAGCTCCTCGTCGATGCCCTCGACGTCGTAGCGGTTGATGATCCTCAGGGCCTCGATGCCCTTGATGCCGAGAATTTCGGTCAGCTCGCCCTTGAGCTGCTGAGCCTCGACGTCGAACCCGGGTTTCTTCTCCACGTAGATACGAGAGACCATTGGTTCCTGCCTTCCTGATCGGTTGGGCGTACGGTACGGTATGCGGCAGCGGTCGGTTTGCGGGGTCTGCCCTGCGGTCGCCTTGAGCCACATGTTTGTAAACCTCACTATGATACGACAGCTCGTGGCGCGTTGAGGACGGCGAGGGTGCTACAGTGAAGCGCAAACAAGAGAAAGGCATCACATGGCATTCGTTTCACTCGCCATCATCGCGCTCGTGGCCTTTGCAAGCCCCTTCATCGCTTCGGCGATCCCCGGAAAACCCGTTCCCGAGACCGTCTTTTTGCTTGTGCTCGGCGCGGTGCTGGGACCCCATATGCTCGGCGTCATCCATGTAGATGCCGAGGTCTCGCTTGTGTCCGAGCTCGGTCTGGCCTTTTTGTTCCTGCTTGCCGGCTTTGAGATCGACCCCAAGAGCATCACGGGTGTGGAGGGGCGCTACGGCTTGGCGACGTGGGTCGTCACGTTTGGTATCGCCTGGCTTGCCGTGCGCTTTACCCCGTGGTTCTCGGTCAGTCATTTCGACGGTATCGCCGTGACGCTTGCCCTCACTTCTACGGCGCTCGGCACGCTCGTGCCCATCATGCGCGAGCGCTCGCTCACCGGCACGCGTGTGGGCGACTCGATTCTCGCGTATGGCACTTGGGGCGAGCTCGGTCCCGTGCTCGCCATGTCGGTGCTGCTGTCTGCTCGCACTGGCATCCAAACGCTCGTAATCCTTGGCTTGTTTGCGGTGGTTTGCGTGTTGCTGGCCGTGGTCCCAAGCCGCTCCAAGCGCGTCGGCAGCCGCTTCTTTGCGTTTGTCGAGGAACGCGCCGACACCACGTCGCAGACCTTCGTGCGCCTGACGGTGCTCATCCTGGTCACGCTCGTGGCGTTCTCGGCCGTCTTTGATCTCGACATCGTGTTGGGTTCTTTTGCCGCCGGCTTTGTCCTGCGCTATATCATCCCCGAGGGCAACCATACGCTCGAGACCAAGCTCGATGGCCTGGCCTACGGCTTTTTGATTCCGGTATTCTTTACCGTATCGGGCGCAAAGATCGATCTGACGGCCGTGGCGTCGCGCCCGGGTCTGCTCGTGGGCTTTATCGTGGCGTTGTTGATTATTCGTGCCGTGCCCATTCTTATTTCTATGAGCATTTGTCCTGCGACGCGCGATGTGTCGGCGTATGGTCGCATTACCGTGGCCCTGTACTGCACCACGGCCCTGCCGATCATCGTTGCCGTGACGAGTGTTGCCGTCAACGCGGGCGCGCTGTCGCAAGATATTGCGTCGGTCATGGTTGCTGCCGGTGCCATCACGGTGTTCTTGATGCCGTTGCTCGCGCAGCTCTTCTACCGCGTGGTGGATGCTGCGCCGGTTGCCGCCGTGGCAGAGGTTGCCGAGCATCCATCCGATGCGCTCGACATCCTGCGCGCCCACCACGACCTAGCGAGCTTGCTCGCGCGCGAGCATGAGCTGCTGACTTCGCATGGCCATGGTCGCGTATTCGAGGGCCTGCCTACGCTCGATACGATTGCCGAGCGTCTTTCCGCCGAGGCGGCGAGCGGCCATATCGATGCCCGTATTGTGGACGCGGCGCACCTGCTTGCCGATAAGACTTATGGTGATGAGATCGACACGTCCGAGCTGACTCCGCATGAGCGTCGCCGCCTGGAGCGCGCCAAGCTCGCCGTGCGCGAATACCGCCGCCGCATGCTGCCACGGTATTGT
>USEF01000216.1 GCA_900553475.1 uncultured Collinsella sp.
ATTTGCGCGCTTGAACGGCTCGGAGACGCGCTGCACGCGCTCGACGACATCCATGGACTCGAGCAGGAACGGGTCGATCTTGGTCGTGTCGCCCACCAGGCCGATGATCGTCTCATTCTCGCCGCGCGAGACGTCGGTCTTCAGGCCCTTTTTCTCAATCCAGCTGACGATATGGCTGACGGCCTCGTCGCTGGCGCTCTGCTTTAAAATAGCAATCATGGTGTGCCTCTCACCTCGATGGATAACCCTTGCAAAAACGGCCCGCATCGCGAGCCGTGTATATATGGTGCATGAGAGTTTATACTATCTGACTCGCTTTTGCCTTCTAAAGTGGGCCGTTGCGCAGCGTCTTCCTCGGAATTGCAAAGCTTTTTCTTTTATTTTGATAGCCCGTGGTGCACTTGGGTATAATGCCAAACGTTGGCCCTATTAGCTCAGGGGATTAGAGCGTCTGCCTCCGGAGCAGAAGGCCGTTGGTTCGAATCCAACATGGGGCACCATCGAACGTAAGACCGTCCGAACCTCGCATGGTCCGGGCGGTTTTTCTTATACCGACGCGACGTGATGGGACGTGGTATGGCAGCAACGGATATCGAGCGCGGACTCTCAACCGCCGAGGTCGAGGAGCGCATCGCCGCCGGTAAGATCAACCGCAACATGGAGCTCAAGACCAAGTCGGTCAAAGAGCTCATCATCGAGAACCTCTGCACGCTGTTCAATTTGATCAACGTGATCTTGGCGTTCCTGGTCATTTTGACCGGTTCGTTTAAGAATCTGACGTTCCTGTTCGTGGTGTTTCTCAATACCGCTATTGGCGTCATCCAGTCCATGCGTTCCAAGAAGATGGTCGATAAGCTCACGCTGCTGACCTCTAAGAAGGCCATCGCGGTGCGCGACGGCGCCGAGGTGGAGCTCGACTTGGACCAGATCGTGCTCGATGACATCATCCGCCTGGGGCGCGGCGATCAGATTCCCGCTGACGCCGTGGTGGTTTCGGGCGAGGCGCTCGTGAACGAGAGCCTGCTGACGGGCGAGAGCGACCTTATTAAGAAACAGCCCGGTTCCGAGCTCATGAGCGGCAGCTTTATCGACTCGGGCCTGCTGCGCGCCCGCGTGATCCATGTCGGCGCCGACAACTACGTGGCCAAAATCAATAATGAGGCCAAGTACGTCAAAAAGGTCAATTCCGAGATCATGAACGCGCTTAACGCCATCGTGCGCTTTGCGAGCATTATCATGATCCCGCTCGGTTTGGCGTTGTTTGCCTCGAGTGTGAGTGAGCTGTGGGATGCCGCGGGAACCCCGGGCGATAGCGCGCTTTCGTGGTGCTTCTCCGAGCTGCTGGCTGGTCATGTGCCTTCGTCGGCGCTGCTGTCCACGGTGGGCGCCCTGCTGGGCATGATCCCGCAAGGCCTGGTGCTGCTGACCTTGTCGGTGCTCGCCATCGCCACGGTGCGCCTGGCCCGCCGCAAGGGGCTGGCACAGCAGCTCTACTGCATCGAGACGCTCGCTCGCGTCGACGTGCTGTGCCTGGACAAGACGGGCACCATCACGTCGGGCCGCATGGAGGTCGAGGGCACGTATCCGCTGCCGGTTGAGGGCGTGAGCCTAGGCGCCGGCCCGGACGAGGCGGCTGTTCCCGTCGATACCACAGTGCTCGATTTTGCGCTGGCTAACGTGGCACGTGCGACCTCGGCCGATGCCAACGAGACATGCCAGGCGCTGCTCAACTATTACGCCGATCGCCCGGTCGAGGTGTCCGAGCCGCTGTCGGTCATTCCATTCTCGTCGTCTAAAAAATGGAGCGGTGCTTCGTTTGCGCAGGGCTCCTATGTGATGGGCGCCGCGCAGTTTGTGCTTTCGGAGCGTGTGTTTTCGCAGGTCGAGAACCGTGTCGCCGAGCTTGCCGATACCTGCCGCGTGCTCGTGGTGGCGCGCGTGGACGGCTTTTCGCCCGATGGCGATATGGTGGGCGAGGCCGAGCCCGTGGGCTTTGTGACCATCCGCGACGAGATCCGTACTTCGGCGGCCGAAACCATCGGCTACTTTAACGAGCAGGGCGTGACCCTCAACGTGATCAGTGGCGACGACCCGCGTACGGTGTCGTCGATCGCGCGCGTGGTGGGCGTGCCGGGGGCGGACGCTTATGTGGACGCCACGACGCTCGATACGCCGGCCAAGCTCGATGCCGCAGTGGACCGCTACCATGTCTTTGGTCGTGTGACCCCGCAGCAGAAGCGCGAGCTCGTGCAGGCGCTCAAGCGCCGCGAGCACACCGTGGCCATGACGGGCGACGGCGTCAACGACGTGCTGGCGCTCAAGGAGGCCGACTGCTCCATCGCCATGGCCTCGGGCAGCGACGTAGCGTGCCAGGTGTCGCACATCGTGCT
>USEF01000217.1 GCA_900553475.1 uncultured Collinsella sp.
CCCCCTTCAAGATCACGCCGGTCGACCTATTCCCGCAAACCTTCCACTGCGAAACGGTCGTCCACCTCAAGCGCAACTAAACTGTTTGTCCAAGACCACGCTCGATGATTTTTCTGGGACGGGGATTAAATAATCAATTTGTACCGAATGATTATTTAATCCCCGTCCCTTTTTAAACATTGGGAAATCGAGCGTGGCAAGCGTATGTCTTCGGGGTATAAGACGGCTAATTGTATGCCGCTTTTTGAAAGGAACCCTTATGCCCAGCGTTGCCGTTCTTGCCGCCGATGGCTTTGAAACGATTGAATGCCTGACCATGGTCGATGTCATGCGTCGCGGCGGTGTGCGTGCCACGCTCGTCTCGATCATGCCCACGCGCGAGGTCGTAAGCTCGTTGCAGATTCCCGTAACTTGCGACGCACTCTTTGACGAGATTAACTTTGACGAGTACGACTGCGTCGTGCTGCCCGGCGGTCTGCCCGGCGCCACCAACCTGCGCGCCGACCAGCGCGTCTGCGACGTAGTCTGCGAGTTCGCCGCGACCAAGCATGTTGCCGCCATCTGCGCCGCCCCGTTTATCCTGGGCGAGCTTGACCTACTCGAGGGACGCCACGCCACGTGCTTCCCCGGCTTTGAGAAGAGCTTCCCCGAGGGCGCCTATACCGGCGACAAGGTCACGCACGACGGCAACATCATCACCGCCAGCGGTATGGCCCAGTCGCTCCCCTTTGCACTTGAGTTGCTGCGTACGCTCGCCGGCGACAAGGCTGTCGAGAAGGTTGCCGAGGGCATTCAGCTATGATTTTGGCTTCGCAATCACCGCGCCGCATCGAGTTGATGCGCGAAGCGGGCTACGACATCCGCGTCATTCCCGCTGACATCGACGAGACTCCTTTTGATGACGAAACCCCGCTTACGCTTGTCGAGCGCTTAGCTCGCGCTAAGGCTGCCGCCGTTGCCGCCGAGCACGCCGAGCCCAATGAGTTGACCATCGCGGCCGACACCATCGTCACCTTCGATGGCAAGCTTTTGGGCAAGCCGGCAAACGAGGACGAAGCCCGCACCATGCTCCACGAGCTCTCGGGGCGCACGCACCAGGTCGCAACCGGCGTCTGCATCGTTAGAGCCGGAGACGTAACAGCCCCGCACGCCGCCGAGAGCCTGTCGTTTGTCGATGTGACCGACGTGACGTTCTATGAGCTCACCGACGAGCAGATTGAGCGCTACGTCGCCTCGAGCGAGCCCATGGACAAGGCAGGCGCCTACGGCATCCAGGGCACAGGCGGGCGCATGCTCGTGCATGATATTTCGGGCGACTTCTACAACGTGGTGGGCCTGCCCATCGCACGCGTCGCACGCGCGATTCAAAAACTATCGTAATTGCATCTGGCGCTGGGTATCCCCCAGCGCCTACAATTTCGGCGTACCGTACGGATCCCGACCGGGCATAAGGCCCAGCGGAAAACCGATAGGAGTAAAACATGGATACACTGCTTGAGGCCATTGACGTTTGCGATGTCGATGGCTTTTGCTTTGGCAACTATACGGACGAGGAGGCCGGCACCGGTTGCACCGTAATCGTGGCACCCGAGGGCGCCACCGGCGGTGTTGACGTTCGCGGCGGTGCACCGGCATCGCGCGAGACCGACCTGCTGCGTCCCGAGAACACCGTGGACAAGGTCCACGCCGTCTGCCTTTCGGGTGGATCGGCCTTTGGTCTGGAGGCCGCAAGCGGCGTCGCCCGCGAGCTCGAGAGCCGCGGCATCGGCCTTCCCGTCGGCCCCACTCAGGTGCCCATCGTGTGCTCTAGCTGCATCTTCGACCTCGCGTTTGGCGACCCCACCGTACGCCCCGACATTGAGGCTGGCATCTCCGCCGTGCGCGAGGCGCTCGACAACACCCCCACCATGCTCGAGCAGGGCAATGTAGGTGCCGGCACCGGTGCCACCGTGGGCAAGCTCATGGGCCCCGCCACCTGCATGAAGGCCGGCCTAGGCGCTGCCGCCGTGGCACTCGGCCCTGTTAAGGTGGGCGCCGTGGTCTCGGTCAACGCCTGCGGCAACGTCGTCGACCCCTTCACCGGTGAATGGGTCGCCGGAATGCGCGCTGCAGCAGATAGCGACCAGATCGTCGACATGGAGCTCGCAGCCTTTGCCGCAGCCGGCTCCATGCAAATGCCGCTCGACCGCACCAACACCACCATCAGCTGCATCGTCACCAATGTTGAGCTCACCAAGGCTCAGGCCACCAAGGTCTCCCAGATGGCCGCAGATGCCTATGCGCACGCCATCCGCCCCACGCACACCACCAACGACGGCGACACCATCTACACCCTCGCCAGCGGCAAGCTGGGCGCCC
>USEF01000218.1 GCA_900553475.1 uncultured Collinsella sp.
GCGTACGCACGGGCGCAATTTTTTGATTTAGCTGAACACAACCGCTATTCGGCAGTCTCCTCGAGTTCCGAGACATCGAACTCAAAATCATTGCCGGGCAGAATCGCGTTGAGCACGATGCCCACCAGCGAGCCCACGGCAAGGCCCGAAAGCGAAATCGTCACGCCGCCCAGCTCCAGCACGATGGCGCCGGCGGTGCTGTACGCGATGCCGAGCGAAAGCACGAGCACCAGGGCGGTCACCAGCACGTTGCGGTTGTTCTGGAAATCGACCTGGTTCTCGATGAGGTTGCGAACGCCCACGGCGCTGATCATGCCATAGAGCACAAGCGACACGCCGCCGATAACGCATGCCGGCATGGCGGCGATCACAGCAGCGAACTTGGGACAGAACGAAAGCACGATGGCACAGCACGCGGCAATGCGAATCACGCGCGGATCGAACACGCGCGTCAGAGCAAGCACGCCGGTGTTCTCGCCATACGTGGTGTTGGCCGGAGCGCCAAAGAGCGAAGCCAGAATCGTGGCGAGACCATCGCCGAGCAGTGTGCGATGCAGACCAGGATCGGCGATGTAGTTACGCTCGCAAGTGGAGCCGATAGCCGAGATGTCACCGATATGCTCGATCATGGTTGCAAAGGCCAGCGGCATGATGGTAATGATGGCCGTCGTGGCAAGACCGCTATCGAACTGCGGTCCAAAGAGCGCAAACACCGTGTTGTCCCACACGATGGGAAGACCGACCCACGGCGCGGCGGCAATGCCCGAAAAATCGACCTCGCCCAGCGCAGCCGCAACGGCATAGCTCACCACAACGCCCAGCAAGATCGGCACAATCTTGACCATGCCGCGGCCCCAGATGTTGCAGATGACGATCACGGCCACGGCGACAACGGCAACAAACCAGTTGGTCTGGCAGTTGGCAATGGCGGAGCTCGCCAGAATCAGACCAATCGAGATGACGATGGGACCGGTCGCCACCTCTCGCACGCGCCGCCACCTGCAAACGCCAGCGCTATTTCCAAACGCGCGCGGCAATACGCTTGACCAGCGCGATCTTTGCCCATTGCTCGTCCTCGGTCAGCTTGTTGCCAATCTCGCAGCTGGCAAAGCCGCACTGGGGCGACAGGTACAGGTTCCCGAGCGGCACGTACTTTGCGGCCTCGCGGATGCGCTCGACGATAACATCCTCGTTCTCGAGCTCTGCCGCCTTGGTGGTTACCAAACCCAGCACGACCTTCTTGCCCGGGGCAACGTACTTGAGCGGCTCAAAACCGCCGGCGCGCGGCGTGTCGAACTCCAGATAGAACGCATCGACATTCTCATGCGCAAACAGGTACGGCGCGATGGGATCGTAACCGCCCTCAAAGGCATAGGTGGAGTGGTAGTTGCCGCGGCACACATGCGTGTTGATGACCAGATCGTCGGGCTTGCCCTCGATGGCGGCGTTGTTGAGCGCCACGCCCAGCTCGCTTACCTTTTGCAGGTCGACCGGGCTCATGCCGGTTTTGGCGACAAAATCGGTATCGCAGTAGATGCCCCAGGTGCAGTCGTCAAACTGGATGTTGCGGCAGCCTGCTGCGTACAGGTCGGCAATCACGGTGCGGTATGCCGCCGCGATGGCATCGGCGAGCTCTTCGTCGGTCTTATAGACAGCGCGCAGGCTCTCCTGCTGGCCGTCGCAGCGATCGAGCGTGACTTCGGAGAACGTCTGGATAGGCGCCGGGATGGTCTGGCGTGCAACATGACCCTCGCCCTCAAGTGCCTTGACGAACTTAAAATGCTCGACGAACGGATGGTTCTCGCCGCTGATGGGACCGGTTACCACGGCGGTGTCGGCCGTCGTCTCCTCGTCATGGAACATATAGCCCGTGCGTGAGGCGCGGCGCTCAATGCCGTTAAGGCCCCACATAAAATCGAGGTGCCAGTAGCTGCGGCGGAACTCGCCATCGGTAATCACCTGCAGGCCAGCGGCCTTTTGCTTGTCCACCAGGTCGCGAATGGCCTCATCCTCGACGGCCTTAAGCCCCTCGGCATCAAGCGTGCCTGCCGCATAGGCAGCGCGGGCGTCCTTTACGGCCTGCGGACGAAGAAAACTGCCGACGATATCGGCGCGAAACGGCGCGTTCGGTTGAATCGAAGTGCTCATAGATATCTCCCTTTGCATTGGTTGCTTTACTGGGACAGAGTATGAGCGCTCATATGGCCATCGTAAAATATATGTTTATAACAGTTTGATATAGATGCTTCCTATATCAGTCTGGACTGCCATAAAGAGATTTGACCCGCGCGGAGCACAGCAGCCTAGATATGCTGACGAATCGCGTCGATATAGGCCTGCCCATAGCGCGTGAG
>USEF01000219.1 GCA_900553475.1 uncultured Collinsella sp.
GCTCTACCAACTGAGCTAACGACCCAAAGCTAAAGTCTGTTATGGCGGACTTTAGAGGAGATATCGTGTGGTGGGCCGTCAGGGGTTCGAACCCTGGACCTTGGGATTAAGAGTCCCCTGCTCTACCAACTGAGCTAACGACCCGATATCAACACGAAGCAAGAACTGGGGTGGGTAAAGGGACTCGAACCCTCGACCTACGGGACCACAACCCGTCGCTCTAGCCAACTGAGCTACACCCACCGTGTCCTGTGCGCTTCGCGCTCGACTATTATTGCAAGGAACGCCACGCGATGCAAGCCCCAATTTTCAAGAATTTTGAAAAGAGTTTTTCGAGCGCGTTTCGAGCAATTCCCACCGGTTCCATAGGAGTAAACTTGCCCCACTGCAAATCCTCGAAAGGACCGGCATGAAAGAACTCTCCAACCGCACGGCAACATTTACCGATTCGGTCATCCGCCGCATGACACGCATCTCCAATAAGTACGATGCCGTCAACCTGTCGCAGGGCTTCCCCGACTTCGATCCTCCGGCGCAGCTGCTCAACAGCCTGAGCACCATCGCCGCCGACCCCAAGCCGCTCTACCACCAGTACTCCATTACCTGGGGCTCCCAGGCCATGCGCGAGGCGCTCGCCGCCAAACAGGAGCACTTTATGGGCATGCCGATCGACCCCAACCAGAATATCGTCGTCACCTGCGGCAGCACCGAGGCCATGATGGCCGCCATGATGACGGTTACGAACCCCGGAGACAAGGTCGTCATCTTCTCGCCGTTCTACGAGAACTACGGCGCTGACACCATTCTCTCGGGTGCCGAGCCCATCTATGTGCCGCTCAACCCGCCCACGTTCGACTTTGACCGCGAGACGCTCGAGGCAGCCTTCCGCGACAACGACCCCAAGGCCATCGTCCTGTGCAACCCTTCCAACCCTTGCGGCAAGGTCTTTACGCGCGAGGAGCTCACCTTCATCGCCGACCTCTGCAAAAAGTACGACGCCTACTGCATTACCGACGAGGTATACGAGCACATCGTCTACGCGCCCCACGAGCACGTCTATATGGCCACGCTGCCCGGCATGTTCGAGCGAACCATCAGCTGCAGCTCGCTGTCTAAGACGTACTCCATCACCGGTTGGCGCCTGGGCTACACCATCGCCCCGGCCCAGATCACCGAGCGTATCAAGAAGGTCCACGACTTTCTCACCGTGGGTGCCGCCGCTCCCCTGCAGGAAGCCGTTGTCACCGCCCTCAACTTCGACGACAGCTATTACGATGAGGTCCTCGACCTCTACACCGCCAAACGCGACTTGTTCTGCCAGGGGCTCGATAGCATCGGTCTTGAGCATAACGTGCCGCAGGGCGCCTACTACGTCATGATGGACATCTCTGAGTTTGGCTATGACAGCGACCTCGAATTCTGCGAGGACCTCGCATCCAAGGTGGGCGTGGGCGCCGTGCCCGGCTCGAGCTTCTTCCGCGAGCCCGTCAACCATCTGATTCGTTTCCACTTTGCCAAGCGGGATGAGACGCTTAACGCGGCACTGGAGAACCTCAAGTCGCTACGTGATAAAATCAAGCCGCGCGGGTAAGGACGGCCCGGCAACTAAAGCAACCAAAGAAGCCCCGCACCGCCCGCCACGTTGCGAGGCTTCTTCTTTTTATAGCGCTTTCTTAAATGGTTTAGAGCCCTATACTTTAGTCACGGAGCAACTCGTCCCAGAGAGAGGAATACTATGGCAGAACAGCAGCTTATCGGAGCGCTCGAGGCCGGCGGCACCAAGATGGTCTGCGCCACGGGCTATGCAGACGGTACGGTCCTGGAGCGTGAGCAGATCGCGACCACGACCCCGCAGGAGACCGTTGAGGCCGTCAATGCATGGTTTGCGAACAAGGGCATCGCCGCGCTGGGCATCGGCGCCTTTGGACCCACCGCAGTCAACCCTGCCTCGCCCCAATACGGCAAGATCCTGGAGACGCCCAAAACGGCATGGCGCTACTTCGACCTGCTGGGCACCATCCAAAACGAGCTCAATATCCCCTGCGGCTACGACACCGACGTCAACGTCGCCTGCCTGGGCGAGGTCACCTTTGGTTGCGCCCAGGGCCTCACTGACGTTGTGTATCTGACCATCGGCACCGGCGTGGGCGCCGGCGTGCTCTCGGGCGGTAAGCTCGTACACGGCATGATGCATCCCGAGGCCGGCCACATCCTGGTCACGCGCGACCCGCGCGACACCATTGGCGAGCACAGCGCCTGCCCCTTCCACGACAATTGCCTCGAGGGTCTCATCGCCGGCCCCGGCGTTAAAAAGCGCTGGGATGGCAAGAGCGCCG
>USEF01000220.1 GCA_900553475.1 uncultured Collinsella sp.
GGGGGTGGGGTAGTCGTTGCCAAAGACCTGAACGGCCTCGAGCTTGCCCACGGCGACCTGGGCGACATAGGGCACCAGGTTGTTGGGGATGCCCTTGGGATCCTCGCCGATCAGGCCCGACGGATGGGCGCCGATGGGATTGAAATAACGGAGTAGCACGACGTCCCACTCGGGGTCGGCGGTGTGGACGTCCATAAGGATCTGCTCGATCATCCACTTGGTCCAACCATAGGGGTTGGTCGCGGGCTTCTTAGGATCCTCCTCGGTGACGGGCGGGTTGTCCGGGTCGCCGTAGACGGTCGAGGAGCTCGAGAAGATGATGGACTTGCAGCCATGGTTGCGCATGACGTCGATGAGCACCAGGGTGTTCTCGATGTTGTTGTGGTAGTACTCGACGGGCTTGCTCACCGACTCGCCGACGGCCTTAAAGCCGGCAAAGTGGATGACGCGGTCGATCTGATGGGTATCGAAGATCTTGTTCATCGCATCGCGGTCGAGCACGTTGGCCTCGTAGAAGGTGAGGTTCTTGGCGGCCTCGTCGCCCACGATGGTCTTGACGCGGTCGACGGCGACGGCGCTGGAGTTGGAGAGATCATCGACGATGACGACCTGGTAGCCACCCTCGAGCAGCTGAACGACGGTGTGCGAGCCGATAAAGCCGGCGCCACCGGTAACGAGGACACAGGTGTCTTTGGGGTCGAGTGCTTTGGACATGTAGTCTCCTATCGAATCAGGAACACTTCTTCAGGGGAGTATAGCGCAGGCAGGGACGCCCAAATCGTGCGCTGTAGGAAAAGCAGAGGATTGTGCTAACGTACTCATAGAAGAGCTTGCGTACGCATAACCTGATCTTTGGCATTTGCTTACGAGCCGCTGACCTTGCAGTTTCCTGCCGTTCGTGGAAATCGTTGGGACGCGCCATATGTACGCTAATATGTATGAGTTGAGCGACATATAAATAAGCATGTAACGGAGTACATATGTCACCAAACAGCGATTCCATCCTTTCCCAGGAGTTCTCGCGCCGCACTGCCCTCAAGGCCCTGTTCGGCGCCGCTTCTGCGGCAGTTCTTTTTGGCCTGCCCGCTCGCGCCCATGCGGCGGAGGCTTCCAAAGAAACCACCGATAAACTGAATGCCGCCCAGGCCCAGCTCGACGAGGTTCAGGCCCAGCTCGACAGCATCGCAAATGAGTATGCGGCGCTGGCCAACAAGAATGCCCAGACCCTCAACGACATCGAGAATGTCCAGGGCAAGATTGACGACACGCAGGCCCAGATCGATGAAAAGAAGGCCGAGCTCAAGAAGAAGCGCAACGACCTTTCCGATCGCGTGGCCGCCAGCTACAAGTCCGGCGGCACGAACATCCTGTCGCTGCTGCTGGCCTCTGGCTCGTTTGAGGAACTCGTCGCCAACGCGCATTACGTTGAAAAGATCAACAAGAGCGACCGCGACGCCATCGAGGACATTCAGACCATCCAGGAAGAGCTCGATGCGCAAAAGACCGAGCTCGAGTCGCAGAAGGCCGACTTAGAGAAGCTCAAGGACCAGCAGACTGCCCAGATGCAGGACATGCAGGCCAAGCAGCAAGAAGTCCAGACCGTGCTGAACGGTCTTTCCGACGACGTCAAGGAGCTCATGGCTCAGCGCGATTCCGAGATCCTCGCTGCTGCCCAGGCTGAGGAGGCCGCTAGGAAGGCTGCCGCTGCCGCGGCTGCCGCGAACAAGAACAATTCCTACTCGGGTGGTTCGAGCTCGGGTGGTGGATCGTACGCGCCCGGAACTCCGCAGCAGAATGCCGGCTCGGGCAAGCAGCAGGCTGTCGTCAACGCGTGCTACTCCACGCCTTCGCCGGGTCAGAACTGGTGCGCGGCGTGGGTCACCAATGTCTTCCGTAACGCCGGCGTTGGCTACTTTGGAGGCAATGCGTGCGACATGTTTAACGCCTGGTGCTATAGCTCCGACCGCTCGGCGCTGCAGGTGGGCATGATCGTGGCCGATTCCTCGCACAGCGGCACGGGTGCTCCGGGCCTTATCTACGGTCATGTGGGTATCTACGTTGGCGGCGGCATCGTTATGAGCAACGAGGGTGCCATTACATCGAAGTCGCTCGATTCGTTCATTAGCTTTTATGGTACTGGCTCTGGCGTGCGCTGGGGCTGGCTTGGCGGTATTGCGCTGTCGTAAAGCCGACTGGGCCGCGTGCCCGCCCGCAATATATTTGATTGCCTGCTCGGGCAGTCCTGCGCAAGACGAAGGCCACATTAAGTGGCCTTCTTTGCGTGCGGAACTC
>USEF01000221.1 GCA_900553475.1 uncultured Collinsella sp.
GCAGCTCGTGGAATACCGCCGCGCCGACGTCGGCTTTGTCTTCCAGTTCTACAATCTGGTCCCCAACCTGACGGCGCTCGAAAACGTTGAGCTCGCGGCGCAAATCTGCCCCGATTCGCTCGATGCCGAGCAAACGCTTCGTCAGGTTGGCCTGGGCGAGCGCCTGGGCAACTTTCCGGCGCAGCTTTCGGGCGGCGAGCAGCAGCGTGTGTCCATCGCCCGCGCGCTGGCCAAAAACCCCAAGTTGCTCCTGTGCGACGAGCCCACGGGCGCACTCGACTATAAAACCGGCAAGCAGATCTTGCAGCTGCTGCAGGATACCTGCCGCAAGCAGGGCATTACGGTCATCATCATCACGCACAACTCCGCGCTCGCGCCCATGGCCGATCGCCTGATCCGCTTTAAGAGTGGTCGCGTGGAGAGCGAGACGGTCCAGCAAAATCCCGTGCCGATCGAGACAATCGAGTGGTAGTGCCCATGAATCAGGATCGCCAAAACAGCCTACGCCGCGACGCGCAGAACACGGAGCGCGAGCAGGATTTTACGACCTACCGCACTGCCCAAAGCTCAAACGATATGGTGCCGGCGGTGTTTCGCCGTGGCATCTACCGCACAATCCGAGGCAGTCTTAAGCGCTTCTTGTCCATCGTGGTCATCACCGCGCTCGGCGTGAGTGTGATGTGCGGTCTTAAGGCGGGTTGCGAGGATCTGTGCGATTCGGTCGACGCTTACTTTGACCAGCAGAATGTTTATGACATCAACGTGCAGTCGACCTATGGTCTTACGCGCGACGATCTTGCTGCGATCCAAGAGGTCGATGGCGTCGAGACGGCCGAGGGCATCTATACCGAGACTGCCTATACCGCCGTTGGTACCACGCGCGAGCGCGTAGTCGTGCAGAGCCTTTCCAAAGAGAATATCGATCAACCGGTGCTGGTGAGCGGCGATTTGCCCGAGAGCGCCGGCGAGGTCGCGGTGACTTCGAAATTCCTGAAGGCTTCGGGCAAAAAGCTCGGCGATACGGTGAGTTTTGCCGCCAATGATGCGAGCTCGTCGAACCAAAGCGCCAAGGACCAGTTTGCTGCGGGCGATTACACCATTACGGCCGAGGTTCTCGATCCTACTGATGTGAGCTCCGACTCGACAGTCAACGCCTTTCGCGCTGCTTCGACTGCGGACTATAAGTTCTATGTGAGCGAGGATGCCGCGGCATCTTCTTCCTACTCCGCGGTCCACGTGATCGTCGAGGGGGCCAAGAGCCTCAACTCCTATTCGGATGCCTACGCGGCAAAGATTAATGAGGCCAAGGGCAATATCGAGAAGATCCGCGAGGAGCGTGAGAAGGCGCGCGCTCAGGAGCTGACGGTCGACACGCCGGCGAGCTTGGACGCGGCTGAGCGTCAGGCGAATATGCTCTTTGGGATTGAGCAGGACAACATCAATCGCATGGCAGAGGGCAGCGAGGAGCGCGTGCAAGCGCAGACCGACCTGGATCAGCGTCGCGCCGCCGCCGATCAACAGTTTGCCGATGCCCGCGCCGAGCTTTCCGATCTGGGCGAATGCACCTGGTACGTCCAGGACCGCGGCAACATCGCAAGCTACTCGAGCGTGGAGAGCGACAGCTCGTCAATTGAGGCCATCGCCACGGTGTTCCCGTTCATCTTCTTTATCGTCGCCGTGCTCATCAGCCTTACCACCGCCACGCGTATGGTCGAGGAGGAGCGCACGCTCATCGGCCTGTATAAGGCACTCGGTTATTCGCGCGGACGTATCCTGTCCAAATACGTGGACTATGCGCTGTGGGCTTGTCTGATCGGCGGCGTGCTCGGCAACATCATCGGATTTGTGGGCCTGCCGCTGTTCCTGTTTACGGTGTTTGACGACATGTACTCACTGCCCCAGATGCTGCTTTCGTACGACATCGTGTCGTCGATTGTGTCGGTGGCGCTGTTTGCCGTGGGCGTGGTGGGCGCCACGATTATCGCCTGCCGCCACGAGATGGCCGAGACCCCTGCCTCGCTCATGCGCCCCAAGGCTCCGCGCGCCGGCTCGCGCATCTTGCTTGAGCGCATCGGCTTTATTTGGCGCCGCATGGGCTTTTTGAATAAGGTCGCTGCACGCAACCTATTCCGCTATAAAAAGCGCGCCTTTATGACCATCTTTGGCATCGCGGGTTGCACCGCGCTTGTGATCTGCGGTATGGGTATTCGCGACACGTCGGTCGCGCTTTCGCCCAAGCAGTACGGCCACATCACACGCTACGATCTGCTGGCGGTCG
>USEF01000222.1 GCA_900553475.1 uncultured Collinsella sp.
GCGTCCGCATCGGCAGCCTGCGGCGCGGCGATATTGCCGGTACCGCCCTCGACCACAGAAAAGCCTGCTGCGTGCGGATCGACCGCATCGGCGCCAATCGTGGGGTGCTCGAGCTGCAGAAACGAGGGCATGGTGCTGCCCTGGTCGGCAACCGGAGTCTCGCCGGGCACAAAGGTCGAGGCCGCCTCGGCGGCCTCCTCTTCCTCGGCATCGATATCGGCATCGGCGACGGCGTCTTTCATCGCTTTGACAGCATCCATCATGGAGTCCATGACGGCATCGAGCTCTTCTTCCGAAGACACCTCGATGGGGCCCGCTGCTTGCGGGGCGGGTTCCGTATCGGGCTCGGCGTCGTTCGACTCCGACTGCTCGCCTTCGTCATGCTCGACAGTATCGTCTGTGTCTGTTGCCTTGTCCGCATCGGCGTGCGCATCTGCGGTGGCGGGCGCATCGGTGGAGGCGTCGATGCAGGTGGGAGTATCGCAGTCGTCGACGGCGTCTGCGGAATGATCAATATGCTGCTGAGTCTGGGGGTCCAGCTCGTCTGTCATAGGCATGTGCTCCTCATCGTTGTTTGTCACCCTATGATAAAGTCTCGCGCCGACATCCCGCGCGCCGCAGCAAAGTTTCAAAACGTGTTCGATGGCTCGATCTGATAACAACAACTCGGCCGCTTTATCCAGTTTGTACTTGACAATCCCTTCGCCGAATGACGTTGCGCCGTTCGCCTGCTGCGGTCTTTATTTTTCACTTGAACACGCTAAAGTTGCATTTCAGCTTTTGGCGCGTGAAGTTGGATACGCGCAGTCGGCGGGCGTGCCCGTCGCGATTCGAAAGGACTTTGTATGGGACTTTTCACTGGTAAGACCGTGATCGTCACCGGCGGCGGCAAGGCCACGCTCAAGGACGGTTCCGCTGGCTCCATCGGTTACGGCATCGATATCGCTTTTGCCAAGGAGGGCGCGAACCTCGTTATCACCGGCCGCAACGTCGCCAAGCTCGAGGCCGCCAAGGAGTCCCTCGAGGCCGAGTACGGTGTCAAGGTTCTGCCTGTCCAGGCCGATGTTTCGGCTGGTCAGGACAACGAGGCTGTCGTCCAGAACGTTATCGACAAGGCCATTGAGGAGTTCGGCCGCATCGACGCCGTCGTCAACAATGCTCAGGCCAGCGCCTCGGGTGTGACCATCGCCGACCACACCATGGATCAGTTTAACCTGGCCATTTATTCCGGTCTGTATGCCACCTATCTGTACATGCAGAAGGCCTATCCGCACCTGAAGGAGACCAAGGGCTCCGTGGTCAACTTTGCCTCGGGCGCCGGCCTGTTTGGCAACTATGGTCAGTGCAGCTATGCCGCCGCCAAGGAGGGCATCCGTGGTCTGACTCGCGTTGCCGCCAACGAGTGGGGCAAGGACGGTATCAACGTCAATATCGTTTGTCCGCTTGCTTGGACCGCTGCGCTCGAGAACTTCCAAGATGCCTATCCCGAGGCGTTCAAGGCCAACGTCCACATGCCGCCGGCGGGTCACTACGGCGACGTCGAGAAGGAAATCGGCCGCGTTGTCGTTCAGCTCTGCGGTCCCGACTTTAAGTACATGAACGGCGAGACCGTCACCCTCGAGGGTGGAATGGGCCAGCGGCCTTAGGGGTTACGCGGTTTTTCCAAACCGCGTAACGGCTCGACGCTGCGCGGTCCGCATTTGGGCAATCTGACGCTCAACTTCAAGGGCGCGACCAGAAGGTCTATGCCGCCCTCTTTTCATGCCAATTTGTTCGCCCTGGCGACCGCTCGCTGACGTCGCCAGAGCATCGGCGTTGCCTTGGCTGTTGGAGATGATCTCGTAGTCGTTGGGTGTTCCTATAGTTTTGTCAACCGTCGGGGCTACTCCCGGTAGGGCACCCGGTCGCGCATCACGGCGTATATCGCCCTGATCCGCTTCCTCGCGACGGCCTTGAGCGCCCGCCCGTGCCCCATGCCCCGTGTCCTGCAGGCCCGGTAGTACTCGCCGTAGCGCCCCGAGGACCTCACCAGGCTGTTGCACGAGAAGATCAGCAGGGACTTGAGCCTCGCGTCGCCGCGCCTGGACGCCCTGACCGACCTCACCGACGTGCCGGAGCTCCTCACCCTCGGGGCTATGCCGCAGTACGAGGCCAGGTGGTCGTGGTCCGGGAACCTCCCGATGTCGACCGACACCGCGAGCTGCGCCGCGGTCCTTGGGCCGATGCCGGGCACGGTGAGCAGGCACGCGTAGGTCTCGTCGCCCTCGAGC
>USEF01000223.1 GCA_900553475.1 uncultured Collinsella sp.
CTGGTGATCTCCGCCTTGAGAGGGCGGCGTCCTAAACCGCTAGACGAACGGGCCACATGACATCTGCACTGCCGTGCTGCGAGGAAATATATTACGGGACAAAAAACGTCAGCGCAAGAAGAAATTCCAAATTGCCGAAAAATTGTCGGCAGGTTATGGAACACGCAGGTAAACTGGGTAGCTAATTCAAGTTGAGATGGACCAAAAGAGCTTCGCGATCGTTGGGAATGTTGTCTTCGATCACGGCGTCGAGGGCGGAGTTGAGAAGCTGCCCCAGTTCCGGCCCGGGCTTGACTCCGGCACGGATCAGGTCGCCGCCGTTGACGGCGAGCATCTTGAGCGTATAGGGCTCCCCTGCCTCCAGTAGCTCGTGCGCCAGCGCGCGCATTTCCTCGATTGACTCGACATAATAGAAGCACGACGGGGCCTTGCCGAGCGTATCAGCACGCTTAAGATCCATGAGCTCATCAATAAGGCGGGCTGTGTCGACGCCCTCATCAGAAAGCAAGCGCATCATATTGAGCAGGCAGGAGCGCTCGGGGCGCAGCGGCTTGTCATGGTATTTGATAAGCAGGCACACGTCGCGCACCAAGTCGTGCGAGAGCGCCAGGCGATCCATAATGACGCGCGCTTTCTTGGCGCCGAGCTCGGGGTGACCATAGAAGTGTCCGCTGCCGGCGTGATCGACCGTGAAGCACTCGGGCTTGGACACATCGTGCAAAAACGCCGCCCACATCAGACTCGAGGAGGGCGCGATGCCGTCGCACAGCGCCAGCTCCCCTGCCACCGTCAGTACGCGGGCGATATGCTCGTAGACGTTAAACGCATGATAGACACTGCGTTGATCAAACCCGCGACCCGCTGCCAACTCGGGCACAGCGGCACAGATGAGCTCGGGATAGCGAATCATCGCGTCTCCCCCGTGGCCGGTCGAAAGAATGCCCTCGAGCTCAATACCCACACGCTCGCGCGCCACGGCATCGAGCAGCGGCGCGCACTCGGCAAGCGCACGCTTAGTCTCGAGCTCAATCATAAAGTCCAGACGGCAGGCAAAGCGCACCGCACGCAGCATGCGCAAAGCGTCCTCGTTAAAGCGACGCTTGGGATCGCCGACAGCGCGAATCAGCTTGCGCTCCAAGTCACCCTGGCCGTCGTAGCGGTCGACAAGCCCGCGCTCGGGATGCCAGGCCATGGCGTTGACGGTAAAGTCGCGGCGCGCCAGATCGTCCTCGAGCGAGGCGGCACGCTCCACACTCTGGGGATGGCGACCATCGGTGTAAAAGCCATCCAGACGGTACGTGGTGACCTCGATACGCTCGCCATCGGAAATAGCCGTGATTCCGCCAAATTTAATGCCCGACTCCACGACCGCGATACCAGCGGCCTCGAGCGCCACTTTGGACTCCTGCCACAGGCCGCTACAGCACATATCAACATCATGGCAGGGGCACCCCATCAGGGCGTCGCGCACCCAGCCGCCCACGTACCAAGCTTCAAGACCACCAGCCTCAAGCGCGCGAAGGACGCGCAGGGAGGCATCGGACGGTTGCGTACCGTTGAGCGAAACATTGCACATGCCTGTGGCCTCCTGCGACTATCAAATTGGCTATCGATTGCGTCTGCAAGAAGTCTAGCAAGAAACAGCCTCCACTGCACACGCAAGTCCGATAAACAAAAACGCATCCGTCCTAGTCTAAGACGGATGCGAAATAATCAAACTATTCAGGCAAGGTGCAGGGACTAGCAGACCTGGCGAACCTCGATGTGCTTCTTATATTCGTCCACCTTGGCAAAATCGCCCAGACCGGGACACTCGACCACATTGGCGCCGGTGGCCATCGAAAGACGCAAGGCATCCTCGACGCGCTCGGGAGCGTCGTGCCACACGGACAGGAAGGCAGCGAGCGAGGAATCGCCGGCGCAGACGGTCGACAGCAGCTTGACCTCAAAGGTGCGGTTGGCAAACCAGATGTGCTCGCCGTTGGAGAAATACGCGCCATCGCCACCAAGGGTCAGCAGTACATTCTTGGCGCCCTTGGCGTGCAGCTCGGCCATCGCGCCCTTGACGGACTCGTCGTCGCCACCGCTCACCTTAATGCCAAAGATGTCGAGCAGCTCGTCGTCATTGGGCTTGATCAGCAGCGGCTCCATGGCAATGAGGTCTGCCAGCTGATGGCTCGAGATGTCGAGGACGAACTCGGCCCCCTTGGCCTTGACGCGGCGCAGGACCTCGGCCAGGAAGCCC
>USEF01000224.1 GCA_900553475.1 uncultured Collinsella sp.
GTTTTTTATAAGAGCTGCGATTGCCGGCTCTCTGTTCACAGAAAATATATGAACAGGTGTTCGATACACATACATCTACCTGCTTGTTTTCTGCCGAAAAACTTTGCTACTCCAAAAACTCAATCGCGTCAAGGCTTTTCTTGCCCAACGGTCGCTACCTGATAAACTATTAGGTTGCGATAACTGGCGAAGCTATGCCTCGCCAACCCACCGAGCATTTCCGTGAAGGAGGAAAAACCTGGTGACCTACGCATACACTGCCACTGAGCGCAAGCGCGTCAGCTTCGGGAAAATCCCGGAGGCCATGGAGCTCCCCAACCTTATCTCTGTTCAAAGGGAATCCTTTGAGCGTTTTAAGGACGAGGGCCTTCGTGAGGCGTTCAAGGAATCCAGCCCCATCCAGAGCCAGAACCATGTTCTCGAGGTTACCTTCGGCGAGCATCAGTTCGGCGACCCCGCGCACACCGTCGAGGAGTGCCGCGAGAAGGACATGACCTATCAGGCCCCGCTTCTGACCGACGTCCGTCTCACCAACAAGGAGACCGGCGAGATCAAGGAGCAGCTCGTCTTTATGGGCGACTTCCCCATGATGACCGATCAGGGCACCTTCATCATCAACGGTACCGAGCGTATCGTCGTCTCGCAGCTTGTCCGCTCCCCGGGCGTGTACTACAGCTCCGAGATGGATTCGGGCAAGCAGATTTACAAGGCCCAGATCATCCCGTCCCGCGGTGCCTGGCTTGAGTTTGAGGTCGACAAGCGCGACCAGCTCATGGTCTCCATCGACCGTAAGCGCAAGCAGAGCGCCACGATGATCCTGCGCGCCCTTGGCATTGCCGTCACCAACGACGACATCATCGAGCTGCTCGGCAACTCCGATGTCATTAAGCGCACCCTGGAGCGCGACACCGCCCTCACCCGCGAGGATGCCCTCATCGAGATCTACCGTCGCCTGCGCCCGGGCGAGCCTCCCACCGTGGACGCTTCCCGCAGCCTGCTCGAGGGCCTGCTCTTCAACCCGCAGCGCTACGATCTGGCCCGCGTCGGTCGTTACAAGGTCAACAAGAAGCTCAACCTCACTACCGAGGAAGAGGTCACGGTGCTCACCGACGAGGATATCGTCGCGACGCTGCGCTACCTGCTGTCCCTCGCTGCCGGCGAGCAGGGCTTCAAGGTCGACGACATCGACCACTTTGGCAACCGCCGCATCCGCACCGTCGGCGAGCTCGTCGCCAACCAGTTCCGTATCGGCATGAGCCGTATGGAGCGCGTCGTCCGTGAGCGCATGAGCTCCCAGGACATCGACGAGATCACCCCGCAGTCGCTCATCAACATCCGCCCGATCGTGGCCTCCATCAAGGAGTTCTTCGGTTCCTCGCAGCTCTCGCAGTTCATGGACCAGGCGAACCCCCTGACCGGTCTGACCCACAAGCGCCGTCTGTCCGCACTCGGCCCTGGCGGTCTTGCCGGCCACAAGTCGGGCTCCAGCCGCCGCACCAACGTGCCGACGGCCGTCCGCGACGTTCACAACTCGCACTACAGCCGCATGTGCCCGATCGAGACCCCCGAAGGCCCCAACATCGGCCTGATCGGCTCGCTCGCCCTCTACGCCCGCGTCAACGAGTACGGCTTCATCGAGGCTCCGTTCCGCCGCGTCGAGAACGGCGTTGCCACCGACCAGATCGACTGGATGACCGCTGACGAGGAAGAGAAGCACGTCATCGCGCCGGCCAACACGCCGCTCGATCCCAAGACCAACGAGTTCATCACGACCGATGCCGAGGGCAAGATCGTCCGTCCGCACACCGTGATCGCCCGTACCCGCGACTTCGACGGCTCCTTCGGCGCTCCCGCCGACGTGCCTGTCGAGGACGTCGACTACATGGACGTCTCGCCGCGTCAGATGCTCTCTGTCGCAGCCACGCTGATTCCGTTCCTTGAGCACGACGACGCTAAGCGTACGCTGATGGGCGCCAACATGCAGCGTCAGGCCGTGCCGCTGATCGAGTCCGAGCGCCCGCTGGTGGGCACCGGCTCCGAATGGCGCGTTGCCTACGATTCCGGTGACGTCATCATCGCCGACAAGCCGGGCGTGGTCACCTACGTGTCCGCCGACATCATCCGCGTGATGAACGACGACGGCACCACCAGCTCCTACAAGCTGTCCAAGTTCCAGCGTTCCAACCAGACCACCTGCTACAACCAGCGCCCGATCATCA
>USEF01000225.1 GCA_900553475.1 uncultured Collinsella sp.
CCTTCATCGCTCGTCGCCTCCGCTCTTTTTGCCGCGCGCCGTGGCGGGAATCGTCAAGCTGACCGTTCCCTTGCCCGAGGCTCCCAGCAGTTCCTTGACGTCTTCGGGGTCAGCCGCCAGCGTCACCCATTCGATCTTGCCCTCGCGCGTGGCACCGGAATCCTCACTGGTATCGATCACGTGCGCGCCGCACAGTCGATCGGTTACGCCGTCTTTTTGCACATACACATCCACGTAGCTGCCCACGCCTGTAGCACCGCCGACCGAGTGCTCGGCATCGACCGCCACCGAAACGGCGACCTTGCCCTTAGGCACCTCGAGCTTGTGGCTCTCGGCCTTGGTGTAGACATTGCAGATCACGGCGTTTTTGGGAATACGCGAAGTCGTCACGTCGCCGCGCACCTGGCGCAGCTCGGTCGCCGCGTCACGCGGCAGCAGACTCGTCAGCCATTCCTGGGTTATGACATTGGTCTCATCGAGGGTCTCGCCCACATCGATATCGCGCGCCGCGACGCATACCTCGACGCGATCGCCACCGTACTTGGCCAAGGTCTCAGCCTGGACCTGTTCGGCTTGCGAGCGGATCGACGAGCCGTAAACCATGCAGAGCAGAGCAGCGAGCACGCCCGCGACCAGACTGATGGCGATGCGCTTGCTCTTGTTCACGGCCGCTCCTCTCATGGCAGTGCCGGGCGAATGCCCGTACCACCATTGTCTGGGCGGTCAGAGTGCAAAGCGGCGCAATCGTGATCTTGGTTTTCGATGTCAAACCAATCGCTGACCAAAAGCTGACCAGCCCGTCAAGCTCGTGGCAAGGTTTTGGTCAGCACGTCAGCAAACTGCATGTTTCGAGGCTTTTCCGCAGCAAAAAAGCCGTCTCCTGAACAGTTGGGAGACGGCTGTCATAGGAAAAATCAATTACAGATGAACATCGGGATCGAGCATTTGAGCGCTCACGCGCATGGATGACGCCAAGTTTTGGAACGTTTCCAGGCGCAGGCTGTCAATCTGCCCGGCGTCCTCGGCCTCGCGAACGGCGCAGCCCGGTTCGTGAGTATGCGTGCAGTCGCCAAATCGGCACGCACGCGACGCCTCGACGATCTCGGGAAACGCGCGTGCCAAACCCCGCTCATGCCCTACGAGCGGCAGACTGCGCAGGCCCGGGGCGTCGGCAATAACGCCGGCATCACCCGGAAGCGCCACCATCACGCGCGCGACGGTGGTATGGCGGCCCTGGTCATCGCGCTCGCGCACGCCGCCGGTCGCCAATGTATCGTGACCCAGCAGCGCGTTGAGCAGCGTCGACTTGCCAGCACCCGATTCACCCAAGATCATGGCGCAGCTCCCGGCGGGCACGCAGGCGCGCACCTCATCCAAACCACGGCCCTCGGCAGAGGACGTCACGATTACGTGCACGTCTGGACCCACCAAGCGGCGCACGCGATCCAGGTCGCGTGCAAGCTCATCGGCGTCGCATCGGTCGGCCTTGGTGAGTACCACCACCGGCTCGGCATCGCAGTCGAGTGCCAGCACCAGCGAGCGTGCCACGCGGTCGAGCAACACCTCGCCGGCGCCAAGCGCCTGCACGATCAGAACGCTATCCACGTTGGAGCAAAGCACCTGACGTTCGCCGCGAGCGCGTCCACGCCAACGCTCAAAACTCGTGCGGCGAGGCAGCACGCACTCGATCACGCCCATGTCGTGCCCGGGCGCACGGCGCACCGCCACGCGGTCGCCCACGGCTGGCAGCAAAACCTCGTCCTCGCCACGCGACTTGGCAAACCCCACGGCATGCTCGGCACGAAAGGTATCGTCGGCAGTCGCTACCAGCGGAAACCCGCGATCCAGGCGCACCACGGTACCAAGTTGCGTCTGCTCGGGCTCCTCGGCCTGGGCACAAAAATCATCGAAGGCAGCCTGCTGAGCCTCATCGATCGGTAGGTCGTCGAACGCCGGAACATCCTGCAGCGCGTCGAGTCCCGGCACGCTTGCCAGCAGTTCCTCGGCAGACGCGGGGGCTTCGGTCGCAAGCTTCCGACGACGATCGCGCTTAGCCCGCGCCCCCGTCGTCTTTTTCTTCGCCTTCGCCTTAGCCTTGCCCACAAGCGCCTCCCAGCACCACAAATCACAACTGAGCAGGTATTTTAAATCAAAAAGAGCTGGCCGGGCAAAGCCCGACCGGCTCACAAACT
>USEF01000226.1 GCA_900553475.1 uncultured Collinsella sp.
AAAAAAGCCCCGTCCCAAATTAACTACCCCAGGCAACCATTCACGAAAGGGGTCCCTATGGACCTTGCCGATATTCGCAAAGCCATCGATGGCATCGACACCACGCTCCTCAACAGCTTTATCGAGCGCATGGACATTGCCACCGAGGTCGCCAAGTCAAAAACCGAGATGGGCAAGGCCGTCTTTGACCCCGCGCGCGAGCGCTCCAAGCTCAACAACCTCGCCAGCCGCGCGCCCGAGCGCTACGAGGCACAGACCATCGCTCTGTTTCGTCTCCTCATGAGCATGAGCAAGGCCGAGCAGCAGCGCTACATCAACGAGCTCAAGGGCATCACGGTGTCGCAAAAGGCCCATGCCACGGCCGCAGCCTTTGACACGCCCTTCCCCCAGACGGCCACTGTGGCCTGCCAGGGCGTCGAAGGCGCCTACAGCCAGATCGCCGCGTGCAAGCTCTTCGACGTGCCCGATATTGCGTTCTTCGAGACCTTCGAGGGCGTCATGCGCGCTGTGCGCGACGGCTTCTGCGAGTTTGGCGTGTTGCCCATCGAAAACTCCACCGCCGGTTCGGTCAACGCCGTCTACGACCTGCTCGCCCAGTTCGACTTCCATATCGTGCGTTCGCTGCGCCTCAAGATCGACCATAACCTACTCGTCAAGCCCGGCACTAAGCTCGCCGACGTGCGCGAGGTCTACAGCCACGGCCAAGCCATTGCCCAGTGCGCCGGCTTTATCGAGTCTCACGACCTGCACGCCACCAAGTACCTCAATACGGCCATGTCAGCCGAAATGGTCGCCAATTCCGACCGCACCGACGTCGCCGCCATCGCCTCGCGCAGCTGTGCCACGCTGTATGGCCTCGAGGTGTTGGAGCCCAACATCCAGGACTCGGACAACAATTACACGCGCTTTGTCGTCATCACCCGCGAGCCGCGCGTCTACCCCGGCGCTAATCGCACCTCGCTCATGATCACCACGGCCAATGAGCCGGGTGCCCTCTATCGTGTGCTCGAGCGCTTTTACGCGCTCAACATCAACCTCATCAAACTCGAGAGCCGTCCCATCCCCGGGCACGACTTTGAGTTTATGTTCTACTTTGACCTGGACTGTCCCTTTGGCAGCAAGGCACTCGACGACCTGCTCGATTCCATCGACGACGTGTGCGAGAGCTTTACCTACTTTGGCAGCTACACGGAGGTGCTCTAGATGACCGATACCGCCGCAACCCGCCCCTACGGCGTGCTGGGCCGCGTGCTGGGCCACAGCTACACCCCGACCATCTACAAAGAGCTCGCAGGACTTGAGTACGTGCGATTTGAGCGCGAGCCTGAGGACCTCGCGACCTTTATGACGGGCGACGAGTGGGAGGGCACCAACGTGACCATCCCCTACAAGCGCGCCGTCATGGAGTATCTGGACGAGCTGAGCCCGCTCGCCGAGCGCATGGGCAACGTCAACACCATCACGCGCCTGGCCGACGGACGTCTGCGCGGCGACAACACCGACTACTTTGGCTTTCAGTGCCTGGTCGAGGAGTTGGGCGTAGAGGTTGCCGGCAAGAAGGTCCTCGTGCTCGGTGCCACCGGTGGCGCGGGCACTACGGCCAGCATGGTGCTCGGCGACCTGGGCGCCGTCGTCGTACCAGTCGGTCGCACGAGCGAGGTCAACTACGGCAATATCGCGCAGCAGTCCGACGCCGCCCTGCTCGTCAACTGCACGCCTGCCGGCATGTTCCCCCACTGCCCCGACGCGCCTTGCACACTCGAAGGGCTCGATGCGCTCGAAGGCGTTATCGACATTGTCTACAACCCCGCCCGCACGGGCCTGATGCTCGAGGCCGAGCGTCGCGGAATCCCCTGCATCGGTGGTCTGCTCATGCTTGTGGCACAGGCGGCACAGGCCGTTGAGCGCTATACCGGCCAGGTCACCCCGCGCAAGCGCATCTTGGACGTAACGGAGCGTCTGTCCCGCCGCGAACAAAACATCGCACTGATCGGCATGCCGGGTTCGGGCAAGACCCGCGTGGGTGAGCAGATCGCCCAGCTCACGGGCCGCGAGCACATCGATCTGGACCGCGCCCTCGAGAAGCGTCTGGGCATGCCCTGTGCCGACTTTATCGTCGAGCGCGGCGAGGCGGCCTTCC
>USEF01000227.1 GCA_900553475.1 uncultured Collinsella sp.
CCCGCCACCGTCATCCGAGCCATCAATGCCGGCCGCGTGGCTTCGGCAAACATCGACCGCTACCTGGGTTTCGACCACAAGATCAAGCTCGAGGTTGAGCTGCCGACCGTCCAATTTAAGGGCAAGCATGAGTGCGGCCGCTGCGAGCTGAGCGAGCGCGAGGTCGGCGAGCGCATTCACGATTGGAATCTGGTCGAGCAGGGTCTCACCGAGCAGGAGGCGCGCCAGGAGGCGAGCCGCTGCCTGCGCTGCGACCACTTTGGCTTTGGCGCGTTCCGCGGAGGGAGGAACCTGGAATGGTAGAGCTCAACAAAACCACCGTCGGCGACAACAGCGAAAACGGAGCGCACAACATGGTCAAGCGCACTATCGATAATTGCGAGGTCGTGGTTCCCGAGCATACCACGATCCTGGATGCGGCCAAGTCCGTCGGCATCCAGATTCCCACCCTGTGCTATCTGCGCGATCTGAACGAGATCGGCGGTTGTCGCGTGTGCGTGGTCGAGGTTGAGGGCTGCGACCAGCTGGTTGCCGCCTGCAACAACTACGTACTCGACGGCATGGTGGTCCACACCAACAGCCCCAAGGCCCGCGAGGCCCGTCGCACCAACGTGCAGCTGCTGCTGTCCCAGCACGATTCGCAGTGCACGAGCTGCGTGCGCAGCGGCAACTGCAACCTGCAGACCATCGCCAACGACCTGGGCATTTTCTATCTGCCGTATCAAAGGCATTTGGCGGGCGAGGGTTGGGATTTCGATTTCCCCATCATCCGCGAAAACGACAAGTGCATTAAATGCATGCGCTGCATCAAGGTGTGCGAGAGCGTGCAGGGCCTAGGGATTTGGGACCTGACCAACCGCGCCACGCATACCGCTGTGGGTACCCGCGGGCGCGCACCGATCGGCAAGACCGATTGCGTCGCGTGCGGCCAGTGCATCACGCATTGCCCGACGGGCGCGCTGCGCGAGCGCGACGATACCGAGACCGTGTTTGACGCGCTTGCTAATCCCGACAAGATCGTGCTGGTGCAGATCGCGCCTGCCGTGCGCAGCGCCTGGGGCGAGGAGCTCGGCATATCTCGCGAGGAGGCAACCGTCGAGCGTCTGGCCTGCGCACTGCGCCGCGTTGGCTTTGAGTACGTGTTCGACACCGATTTCTCGGCCGACCTCACCATTATGGAGGAGGGTTCCGAGCTGCTCGAGCGCCTAGGCGCCGCCGCTAAGGGCGAAGGCGACAGCCGCGGCTGGCCCATGTTTACGAGCTGTTGCCCGGGTTGGGTGCGCTTTGTGAAGGCACGCTATCCGGAGTTTGTCGACAGCCTGTCCACGTCAAAGTCGCCGCAGCAGATGTTCGGCGCTATCGCCAAGACCTACTACGCCAAGGTGCTGGGCGTGGAGCCCGAGCGCCTGTTCGTGGTGTCCGTTATGCCGTGCACGGCCAAGAAGGCCGAGTGTGCGCTGCCGAGCATGATGGGCGAGGGCGGTGCGCCCGACGTGGACGTTGCGCTGACGGTGCGCGAGATGGTGCGCATGATCCGCGCGAGCCACGTGAGCGTTGACACGCTTACCGAGGAGCCGCTCGATACGCCGTTGGGCTTTGGCACGGGCGCGGGTGTGATCTTTGGCGCCACGGGCGGCGTGATGGAGGCCGCCGTGCGCTCGGCATATTACCTGGTGACGGGCAAGAACCCGGATGCCGACTTCTTCACTGACGTGCGCGGGCTTGAGGGCTGGAAGGAGGCCGTGGCCGATATCGACGGTACCAAGGTGCGCGTCGCCGTGGCACACGGGCTGGGCAACGCTGAGCGTCTGCTCGACGCGATTCGCGACGGCCGTGTGAGCTATGACTTCGTCGAGGTCATGGCGTGCCCGGGCGGCTGCGTCGGTGGCGGCGGTCAGCCCATCCACGACGGCTGCGAGCTGGCGGCCGAGCGTGGCCAGGTGCTCTGGGGCCTCGATGCGAACGCCGAGATTCGCTTCTCGCACGAGAATCCCGATGTCCAGGCGTGCTACCGCGAGTTCTTGGACGCGCCGCTCTCGCCGCTGGCCGAGGAGCTGCTGCATACCGACCATCACGCCTGGTCGATGCCCAACGAGGGGGTGTGCTAACGATGCGCGCGTTTAATGTTGAGCTGTC
>USEF01000228.1 GCA_900553475.1 uncultured Collinsella sp.
GGCCAACGCCTACCCGGCACAGCTGTCCGGCGGTCAGAAGCAGCGCCTGTGCATTGCGCGTGCCCTGCTGCGTCGCCCCAAGATCTTGATCCTGGACGACTCCACGAGCGCCGTCGACACCAAGACCGACGCCAAGATTCGCGCAGGGCTGGCAAGCTATCTGCCCAACACGACCAAGCTCATCATCGCCCAGCGCATTAGCTCCGTGCAGGACGCAGACCGCATCATCGTCATGGAGGGCGGCCGCATCGCGCAGATCGGTAACCACGACGAGCTGCTCAAGACGAGCGAGATCTACCGCGAGACCTTTACCTCGCAGAACAAGATGTCTGCCGAGGGCGAAGAGGCCGTCGAGGCCGACACCGAGGCATCCGTAACGCAAGCTCAGACCCAGGAAGGAGGCGAGGCACATGAGTAAGGCAACGACCGCCGAGCGCGCGCTCAACCGCAAGGGCGGCACCATGTCGCGCCTCATCAAGACGCTCTTTGGCTTTTACCCCGTGCTTTTGCCCCTCGTCGTCGCCGGCGTGGTGCTCTGCGCCATCATCAACTCCATCGGCGCGACCTTCCTTCAGAGCGCCCTGCAGATTATTAGCGAATCGTGGCAGTCGGGCGATTGGGGAGCCGCGCAGCCCAAGATCGCACAGCTCGTGACCACCCTCGCCTGCATCTACGGCATCGGCATCCTGTCCTCGCTCTTCTGGAACCGCGCCATGGCCATCGTCACGCAGGGCTCGCTGGAGAAGCTGCGCGAGAAGATGTTCAACCGCATGCAGGACCTGCCGATCCGCTACTTCGACACGCACCAGCGCGGCGACATCATGAGCCACTACACCAATGACATCGACACGCTGCGCCAGATGATCAGCCAGTCGCTGCCCAACCTGCTCATGACGGTCATCGTCATCGTCACGGTGTTCTTTATCATGCTGTACTACAGCGTGTGGATGTGCTTGGTCATTATTGCCGGCGTCGCCTTTATGACCTTTATGACCAAGCTGCTCGGCTCCAACTCCGCGCGCTTCTTTATTGCGCAGCAGACCGAGCTCGGCGTTGTCGAGGGCCATATCGAGGAAGTCATGAACGGCCAGAAGGTCGTCAAGGCATTCTGCCACGAGTCTGCCGCCGAAGCCGATTTTGACGAGCGCAACGAAAAGCTCTTCGAGGTCTCGCAGAAGGCCAACATGTACGCCAACATCCTCATGCCCATCCTTATGAACCTGGGCAACCTGCTCTACGTGCTGGTCGCACTGGCCGGCGGCATTTTCCTAGCGCTGGGCGTGCCCAACCTGAGCATCTCGGGCATGGCGCTGTCCATCGCCGTCGTGGTGCCGTTCCTCAACATGACCAAGCAGTTCTGTGGACAGATCGGCCAGATCTCGCAGCAGATCAACGCCGTGGTCATGGGCCTCGCCGGCGCCGACCGTATCTTTGAGCTCATCGACGAGGAGCCCGAAGCCGACGAAGGCTATGTGACGCTTGTCAACGCTCAGGTGAACCCCGATACCTGGCAGCTCGAGGAGGCCGACCACCACACTGGCATGTGGGCGTGGAAACATCCGCACCGCGCAACCGGCGAGATCGAGTACGTGCCGCTGCGTGGCGACCTGGTCATGGACAACGTCGACTTTGGCTACACGCCCGACCACGAGGTGCTGCACGGCGTGTCCGTGTTTGCCAAGCCGGGCCAGAAGGTCGCGTTTGTCGGCGCCACCGGTGCCGGTAAGACGACCATCACCAACCTCATCAACCGCTTCTATGACATCGCCGACGGCAAGATTCGCTACGACGGCATCAACGTCAACAAGATCCGCAAGGCAGACCTGCGCCGCTCGCTGGGCGTGGTGCTGCAGGACGTAAACCTGTTCACCGGCACCGTGATGGATAACATCCGCTACGGCAATCTGGATGCCACCGACGAGGAGTGCATCGCGGCAGCAAAGCTCGCCGGCGCGGACGACTTTATCACCCGCCTGCCCGACGGCTACGACACGATGCTCACCGGCAACGGCGCCCAGCTGTCGCAGGGCCAGCGCCAGCTGATCTCGATCGCACGCGCCGCCGTCGCCGATCCGCCGGCGATGATCCTGGACGAGGCCACGTCGAGCATCGATACCCGCACCGAGGCCATCG
>USEF01000229.1 GCA_900553475.1 uncultured Collinsella sp.
CCCGGTGATCCGTTTTCCTCCGTCCCCAAGGGATCAAAAAACCGCCCCCGGAGGAGCGGTTTTGCACAATTCGTTTTTGGCGCGGCCTACTCGCCATCCTCCAGCTTAATGAGGATCTTGCGGTAGCCACCGTACTCGCCGTTGAGCGCCTTGGACACACGGCTCACCGTGGTGGACGACGCGCCGGTACGCGCCTGAACCTCGACATAGGGCTCGCCCTCGTCCAGGTAACGCGCGACCTGCAAACGCTGCGATAGATCGCAAATCTCGCGCGGCGTGCAGATATCGGTCAAAAACGCTTGGATATCTTTCTCGTCGTCCAAAAGGCTAAATGCGTGGACCAGCTGCTTGACATCAGGCTTGTCAAACATGTTCTCGATATTCATCGATCACCGCCAAACCCGCCAAAAGGCATCGAAGTTGATACTGACATCGGGCATCGTTCGCCCGTTCTATGCAATAGGGCAACGCCTGTGGCTTTTGCCCGTAGCAGTTTAGCACACCACCAAACTAAAGCGACAAGACTCTCTGCCAGCGGCGCGTTTTTCAGGACGAACGCCGTTCAGAAACCGTATGCGCACGTAAGCTCCACGAATATTTGAGACAATGGGCGCCCAAACACCGCGGCACGCCCGCGCAACCATCCAGGTCGCCGCCGCAAGCCGCTTCACGCGACGCCAGCAACCCCGGCGCAAGAAAGGATTCACGCCATGCGCTTTATGCTTAACTGGCTCTTCACCTCGATCGCCATCGCGATCGCCACGTTCCTCGTCCCCGGTATCCAACCCTTCGGCTTTGCCGAGGCTTGGGTCTGCTTTGCCTTCGTGGGACTGTTCCTCAACATCGTCGACTCGCTCGTAAAGCCGTTCCTGACGGTCATCTCGCTGCCGCTCACTATTATCACGCTTGGTATTTTTCAGCTCGTAGTCAACAGCTTTATGCTCGAGCTGGCCAGCTACCTGTCGGTCAATCTGCTGGGCGCGGATATCTCCATTGCCAGCTTTGGATCGGCCTTTATGGGCAGCATCGTGGTATCCATTATGCGCAGCATTCTCGACAGCATCGCCAGGAACTAATGCGACCGGATACGGACCGCCACAACATGCCAAAACGAAGGCCGTCCATCGCTACGATGGGCGGCCTTGTCATTTACCAAGCCTCAGAGGGCAAGAAAATCGACCATTTCTACCCCGTCCCCAAATGGCAGGTGCGGCTAGATGACGTAGTCGTAGCCCTCGTTGGGGGCGACGAGCGTATCGAGCGTCACGCCGTCGAGGTAGTCGTTAATGAGCTTGTCCAGGTTCTTCCACACGTCGAGCGTGGGGCACTCGTCCGAACGCGAGCAGCCCTTGCAGTCGCCGTCCAGGCATGCGACCGGTGCCAGACTGCCTTCGGTCAGGCGCAAGATCTCGCCCACCGTGTACTGCTCGGGCGGGCGCGTGAGCACATAGCCGCCGCCTTTGCCGCGCATGCCCGAGAGCATATTGGCGCGGACGAGCGTGGCCAAAATGTTCTCCAGATATTTCTCCGAAATCCCCTGACGCGCGGCGATCTCTTTGAGGGGAATACGGCCCGCCGCCTGGTGCTCGGCCAGGTCGACCATAACGCGCAGGGCATATCTGCCCTTTGTGGAAACCAACATATATATAGCTGCCTTTCGGTCTTTTAATTCGTAGAAATTCTAGCCGAAAAATTGGTTTTGAAAATACCTATTCCCGTCAAGCTGGTTAATCGACTCGTAATAATCTTCTATTTCCTATTGTGTTACTAGGCTTTACTGTCTACTATGCTTGCCAACAGCAAAACGAACAACCCATAAGGTTTGTGGGTTTCGCTGCCACACACACCGTAAAACCACACGGTATCCAGGCATTTGAACACTTTGGAGGTTCACCATGAGCAATGTTTACACGTCCATCGATCAGCTTATCGGCCACACTCCGCTTCTGGAGCTCACTCACTTTGAGGCCGATGAGAACCTCAAGGCCCGCGTGCTTGTCAAACTGGAATACTTCAACCCCGCCGGCTCCGTCAAAGACCGCGTCGCCAAGAACATGATCGACGAGGCCGAGAAAGCCGGCAAGCTCGTGCGCGGCGGCGACTACACCATCATCGAGCCCACGA
>USEF01000230.1 GCA_900553475.1 uncultured Collinsella sp.
AAATAGCCCCGTCCCAAATTGACTACCAATGCCGTGTCGGACGGAAGGCAGCAACCCCCGTCCAAAAAAGACTAGTTATTGAAGCGGGATTGGCGGCCGAAGGATAGGGCGGTGTCGCCGAATTTGTCTCGGACGGCGTCGATGGCGACGGAGAGGTCGCGGCGGTCGCTGGATTGGGCTCCGCGGTCATCGATCTCGCAGAACAGGTCGGTCTGGATGCCGCCTTGGTGATCGAAATCGCTCATGCCGATGCCAGCTAAGCGAACATGCATGCCTTCCTGCCAGATGTTGTCGAGCAGTTCGAGTGCAACCGCCACGAAGATGTTCTCATCGTCGGTCGGATGAGGCAGCCGGCGCTGTGCCGTACGCCCGCTGCCATACGAATACTTAAGCTTGAGCGTTACCGTGGCACCCGTCAGCCCCTGACGACGCAGACGGCGTCCCACTGACTCTCCCAACAGCGCAATTGCCGCCTCAATATCCCCACGCTCAGTCAAATCTTTCGCAAAGGTGCGTTCATTGCTGACCGACTTGACCTCTCGCTCTTCATCGAGGCTCGTGACTTCGGAGATTTCGAGTCCCAGCGCACGCTGGCGCATGCGTTCGCCGTTGACGCCAAAAATAGAGGCCAGTGTGGACTCAGGCGCGCGCGAAAGCTCGCCGAGGGTGTAGATGCGCATGCGGCGCAGTCGCTCCTCGGCCGAGCGCCCTATGCCGCTCATGGCAGATACCGGCAGCGCGGCCAAAAAGCGCTGCTCGGTTCCGGGGCGCACGATGGTCAACCCAAACGGCTTATCCCGCTCGCTTGCGATCTTTGCGACCGTCTTGTTGCAGCCCACGCCAATGGAGCACGTCACTCCCAGCGCTGCCACGCGGTCGCTTATACGCCGCGCAACCAGCAGCGGGTCTTCGGGCGCAAAGCGACCCGGTGTGATATCGATAAAGGCCTCGTCGATGGATACGCGCTCAACGCGCGGGGTCTCGTCGGCGAGAATCGCCATGACTTCCGCGCTGACCTCGCGGTAGCGATCGAAATGCCCGCGCGTCCAAATGGCCTGCGGACACAGGCGCCGTGCCTCGGCTGAGGGCATGGCGGAGTGCACGCCAAAGCGACGTGCCTCATACGAACACGTGGACACGACGCCACGCGAATCGGCGTCTCCGCCCACGATGAGCGGCTTGCCGCGCCACTCGGGATGATCGAGCATCTCCACGCTCGCAAAAAACGCATCGAGGTCCATGAGGCCTACCGCCGGACCCGTCCAGGGAGGCGGCGTGACGCCCATGGCATCCTCATAACCGTATGTATGTTCGCGTCTTTCCATGTCATGAGTATACCGCGCAGCTCATGTGGGGTGCGTGTATGTGCTTGCAAATCCCGAATTCTTGTCTAAGATATGGATTTGCCCTCGACTACACCGAAGAAGTTGGTCTCACGGACTTCACCTGCCCGCGTCGATGGCGTATTATGTTCAACTGTTTGTTTGTAGTTGCAGCCTAAAGCTGCTTGGTTGGAGGAGTTTCCTTTGGCAGTCAAGATTCGCCTTGCTCGTCACGGCGCTAAGAAGCGTCCGTACTACCGTGTCGTCGTCGCCGATTCCCGCGCCCCGCGTGACGGTCGTATCATCGAGGAGGTTGGCCGCTACAACCCGATGACCGCCCCCAAGACCATCAACCTCGACCTCGAGAAGATCGCCGACTGGCAGTCCAAGGGCGCTCAGCTCACCGACGCCGTCGCCGCTCTGGTCAAGGCCGCCAACGAGGGCGAGAAGACTGAGACCGTCGTCAAGAAGTCCAAGAAGCAGCTCGCCAAAGAGGCCGAGGCCGCTAAGGCTGCCGCTGAGGCCGCTGAGGGCGCCGAGGAGTAAATCGTGCCTGAGGTTGACGCTGCACAGCTCGAGGGTGAGGCAATGCTCTCAGATCGCATCGCTGATCTCGTCGAATATCTCGTTGTTCAGATCGTCGACGACCCGGATTCCGTGAGCCTTGAGGTCATCGATGGTGACGACGCCTCTACGATTGAGGTTTCGGTCGCCGAGGATGATGTCGCTAAGGTCATCGGCCGTCGTGGCCGTACCATCAAGGCCATTCGCACGCTCGCCCGTGCACTGGCCGCTCGCCTCG
>USEF01000231.1 GCA_900553475.1 uncultured Collinsella sp.
CTGCCACCGGCCGACACATCGGTCACTACCCCCTCATCTTCGAATTCCGCTTTTATCGTACCTCCCACGAAATCCTTAACCGTCAATCCATCCACGAAGCCGCCCGCGATGAGCGCGCCGCGGATATAGGCAAGCCTGCAGCAGGGACGGGCAACGATATGTCGGGGCACGCCGGCGACAAGTCCTCCCCTGCGGTCGAGGATGCCCAGCAGCACCAGAGCCTTATCCAGGTCTGGCTGATCAGGCAAGGTGATGAGGTAGTTTCGAACCTTATGCAATACAGATTTACGAACGGTGAATTCCGTTTTGAGCTTAAGGATGCGATGCGTCAGTGTGATCATCGTGCGCGCGACGGCGCCCGTCTCGGTCGCGACCGTCAAACGATACCGCCCGGAGCCGGCCAGCGAAAGTGTACCGCTCACACGCGTCAGGGCGGCAAGCGTCGACAAATCGCAGTATTCACATTCGGGTTCGCAGCGCGCGAGTTCGTCACGCACCTCGGCGGTAAACGACATGCAGGCCTATGCTTTCGTGTTGGCGCGCGACAGGTCGCGGTGGGAAATGCTCACGTGATATTGAGCGCCTTCCAAATAACGTGCCGTGGCCTCGGCGATGGCAACGCTGCGGTGTTGACCGCCCGTGCAGCCGATGGCAATAGAAAGCTGTGGCTTGCCCTCCGCGATATAGCCCGGCATCACCGTATCGAGCAGCTGCGTCCAAGCTTTCCAGAACTCCTGGGTCTTGGGATGGTCCAGAACAAAGTCGGAGACCTTCTTATCGAGACCGGTCATGGTGCGCATCTCGGGATCGTAGAACGGATTGGGCAGGAAGCGAACGTCGATCATAATGTCCGCCTCAACGGGCATACCGTGCTTAAAGCCAAACGAGAACACGTGAACGTCCATGAGCTGCTGGTCGGACAACTCGGAGAACGCCATGCGCAATTTGTTGCGCAGGGCAGAGGTACGCAGGCGGCTCGTGTCGATGATCATATCGGCTCGGTCGCGCACACCCTGCAGCTGCAGGCGCTCGCGCTGAATCGCATCGGCCGTAGTCTCCCCCGGCTTGGCAATGGGATGGCGGCGGCGGTTTTCGCTATAACGACGGATCAGCACCTCGTCAGAGGCCTCGAGAAACACGATGTCACAGCTCATCTCGCGCTCCTCGAGTGCGGCAACGGCATCGAGCAGCTCATCGAACAAGCCCTGGCTGCGCAGGTCACAGGTGACGGCGAGATGCCTGCCCACGCCCGTATTGATGCCGACGAGCTCGGCAAGCTGGGCGATGAGACGCGGAGGCAGGTTATCGATGCAAAAATAGCCCATGTCCTCGAACACGTGCATGGCCTGTGTGCGGCCCGATCCGGACATTCCGGTGATGATGACGATATCGGGGATGCGCTCCGAGCGCTCCGCCGCATCCATGGCATCTCCCTTTTGCATGTGCTGCCTCCCGAAAACAAGCGCGGGACCCAGCAACCCGGATCCCGCGCGGTCAATTGCCTATATTGAGTATACCGCCCCGAGCGGATACGAGGCCTGTCTTACGCCTCAAGTGCAGCCTTGAACCAACTCGTAATACTCGTGGGGTGCGTGATGGCGGTGCCGACGACAACGGCCCAGGCGCCAGCATCGATCGCGGCGCGAGCCTCCTCGGGCGTATGCACGCGACCCTCGCAAATGATAGGAAGGCCGGGGAATTCCTCAGTCGCCTGACGCAGGAGCGGCAGGTCGGGGCCATCGGCCATGGTGCAGTCGATGGCGGCGACGCCGTGAGAAAGCGTGGTGGATACCAGGTCAAAGCCCATATCAACAGCACGGCGAATATCCTCGATGGTGGCACAATCCGCCATCAGGAGCACACCCTCCTCGTGCAGCGGGCGGAAGGTATCCTCGACCGTCTTGCCATCGGGGCGCGGGCGATCGGTGGCGTCGATCGCCACGATATCGGCACCGGCAGCAACGCAGGCGCGAGCGTGACGCAGCGTCGGCGTGATGTAAACGCCCTCGTGCCCATCCTTCCACAGGCCGATGACGGGAACCTCACAGCGACCCTTAATGGCGGCAATGTCGGCAAGGCCCTGGCAGCGAATGGCGGCGGCGCCGCCG
>USEF01000232.1 GCA_900553475.1 uncultured Collinsella sp.
GCATTTGCCCCACCGGCCCCGTCTTCGCACTATTCCGGTTTGGTTTCTACCGTGGGAGTCTTGTCCGCCGCAACTGGAGTACGGGCGGTGTCCATACTCAGGCAGTGTTTGGGGCAGCTTTCGATGCACTCGCCGCACACCACGCAGGCATACGGGTCGATCGACCAGGTACCGCCTTTGCGATCGACCGCGAGCGCGCCCGCCGGGCAGCGACGCGCGCACATGCCGCAGCAGATGCACACGTCCATGTCGTTGACGATGTGCCCGCGCAAGCGTTCGGGCGCCGTCAGCTTCTCCTGCGGATAGCACACCGTGACCGGCCGCTTGACCATAGAACCCAAGGCCGTCTTGGCAAATGTCAGTAAACTCATGCCGCGCCTACCTTTCTGTGCAGCTAATGCAGGGGTCGATGGTCAGGATAATCATGGGCACGTTGGCAAGGAGCACGCCCTGCAGCGCACGCGTCAGACCCGCCAGGTTTTGCGACGTCGGCGTGCGCACGCGGAAACGGTCCAGGTTCTTGGTGCCGTTACCGCGCACATAGTAATACGCCTCGCCGCGCGGCTGCTCAATCACAACCTCGCCGCGCGCGCCGTCGGCCGGCGTAAGCTTGGTGCGCCCGCCGATGCCGTCATGCGGAATCTTGCCGACAAGCTCCTTGATGATGTCCATTGCCTGCGTGACCTCGGCACAACGCACCTGGCAGCGGGCATAGCAGTCGCCGTCGGTGGCAACGATGGGCTCAAACGCGGCCAGGTCCGCATAGGCACCGTCGCCGAACATGCGCACGTCGTAATCCACGCCCGAGGCGCGACAGAACGGGCCGACCATCGAAAGCTCCAGCGCGTCCTTCTTGCTGATCACGCCCACGCCATGCAGGCGCTCGCCGCAGCTATTGTCGTCCAAAAACGTATGCACCAGAGCCTCGTAATCGGGGCGCATGGCGTCGAGCGTCTGGACAATACCCGCCAGCTCGGAGTCCTCGATGTCGTGTTTAAGGCCGCCGATCTCGTTAATCGAAAGGATCACGCGGCCGCCGCAGGTACTCTCAAAGATCTTGAGAATCTGCTCGCGCAGCGTCCACGAACGATAGAACAGCGCCTCGAAGCCAAAGGCATCGGCGAGCAGGCCCAGCCACAGCAGATGAGAGTGAATACGCGAAAGCTCGTGCAAAATGGTGCGGATATACCGCACGCGGCCGGGCACCTCGATGTCGAGCATGCGCTCGCAGGCGCTGGCATAGCCGCAGCTGTGGCCCACGGCGCAGATGCCGCAGATGCGCTCGGCGATGTAGCCAAACTGGTGCATGTCGCGCTTTTCGGTGAGCTTCTCGAGTCCGCGGTGCACAAAGCCGATCTGCGGAATTGCCTCGATAACGCGGTCGTCCTCGATCACCAGGTCCAGATGAAGCGGCTCGGGCAGCACCGGGTGCTGCGGGCCAAACGGAATAACGGAGCGATGTGCCATGGACCTTACGCCTCCTTTTTCTGCTTGTCGCGGGCGGCCTTGGCGGCAAGCGCCGCGCCCTCAGCAAAGGCAGCAGCATCCAGCACATCCAGCGCCAGCAGATCCTTTATGCTGTCGGTATCCTGTGCCTTCAGCAGGCGCTGGAGCACAAGGCCGGTGTGAGCGGCCAGAAATTCACGGTAGGGGGCCTTTGCCTTTTCGGTCAGGTTCCATGGCCAGCGCAGGCGGTCGAAGCAGAGCATGGCCGCCACGCCCTGATCCTCGGCGGCATGGCCGTCGGGGAAGATGGCATCATATTCTGCGGAAAGGATTTTTCCATCCAGAAAACACTGCCTGTAATGATATCCCTGCCCCGAAAAGGTGTGAAGCAGGATGTGGGCGGGGCTTTCCTCCACATCCTCCCAGTAGGCGGGGTACCATAGCCCTGCCCGGGGACGTACCTCATCCGGGAGCCAGAACAGTGCCCGCACGGCCTCGGTGATGTTGTTCACAAGGGCGAACAGGCCGGTCTTTTCCTCGGGAACGGCCCGGACAAGGAGGTCTGCCAGCGCAAAGCAGTTCAGGAACACGTCGCTGCCCACGGTCAGGTCGCCGGCTCCCACACTGAGC
>USEF01000233.1 GCA_900553475.1 uncultured Collinsella sp.
CAGCCGCATCGGCATCGGCCGTCGCATGGTTCGCGGCCCAGCGCAGGTTCTCGACCGTACCGGCGATACGCGTGAGCGAGTTCTCGGCACCCTCCAGGCGCTCCCAAGAGAAGTCGAGCGGCGAGCGATAGCTCGTCTGCAGCATCAGCAGGCGCAGGGCGGCAGCGGAGTGCTGCTCGAGGACCTCGACCAGCGTAAAGAAGTTGCCAAGCGACTTGGACATCTTCTCGCCGTCTACCAGCAGCATGCCAGTGTGCATCCAGGTGTTGGAGAAACCCTGGTGCCAGGCGCAGGTGGCCTGGGCGCACTCGTTCTCGTGATGCGGGAAGGCAAGGTCGGAGCCGCCACCGTGGATGTCAATCGGGGTGCCCAGGTAACGATGCACCATGGCGGCGCACTCGGTATGCCAACCGGGACGGCCCTCGCCCCAAGGGCTCGGCCAGCTGGGCTCGCCGGGCTTGGCGGCCTTCCACAGGGCAAAGTCGAGCGGGTCGTTCTTGTCCTCGTTCTCCTCGATGCGTGCGCCAACCATAAGGTCGTCGATGTTGCGGCCCGAGACCTGACCATAGTTGGGATCGCTGCGCACGGCAAAGTACACATCGCCGTTATCGGCGGCGTAAGCGTGGCCCTGCTCGATAAGCGTCTTGATCATGGCGATCATGGGGCCGATCTCCTTGGTGGCGCGGGGGCGCACATCGGGATCGAGCACGTTGGCGGCGCGCATAACGCCGATGAACTTGTCGGAGAACTCCGTCGCGACCTCGGCGGCCGTACGGCCCTGCTCGTTGGCGCGCTTGATGATCTTGTCATCGACATCGGTGAGGTTCTGGGCAAACGTGACCTCGTAGCCGCTCGCGATGAGCCAGCGACGAATCACGTCAAAGCTGATGAACGTGCGGGCATTGCCGATGTGGATGTTGTCGTAGACCGTGGGGCCGCACACGTACATGCGGACCTTGCCGGACTCGATGGGCTGGAACTCTTCCTTTTTATGGGTAGCGCTGTTGTAGATACGCATTCGTTACTCCTTAACGGTTTTCTGTAGCAGGCAGACGGCCCAGGCGCCGATTCCCTCGCCCTGGCCTTCCCAACCGAGCTTTTCGGTCGTAGTGGCGGCGACGCCCACGTTTTCGACGTCAACGCCCAGGGCATGGGCAAGGTTGGCGCGCATGGCATCGCGGTGCGGGGTGATCTTGGGTTGCTGACAGGCAATGGTGCAATCGGCATCGACAAACTCAAAGCCCAGCTCGCGCGCATAGTCCATCACGCGAGCGAGCAGCACCATCGAGTCGGCACCCTCATAGGCGGGATCGGTGTCGGGGAATAGCTTGCCGATGTCTCCCCCGCGGCAGGCGCCCAGAATGGCGTCGGCCAAGGCGTGCGCGAGCACATCGGCATCCGAGTGGCCCAGCAGGCCGCGCTCGTAGGGGATGTCGACCCCGCCGATGATACATCGACGCCCCTCCACCAAACGGTGGACGTCGTAGCCATGGCCAATGCGCAGGTTACTGAACATGGGGAAGGTCCTCTCCCTCGGCCATGCGACCGAGCAGAATCGCGGTTACAGGACGCAAGTCCTCGGGCACCGTCACCTTAAGGTTATCGCGCGGGCTCTGGACGCAGCGGACGCGCCCACCCATGCGCTCGACCAGCGACGAATCATCGGTGCCGATAAAGCCCTCGGCAATGGCTGCAGCGTGGGCGCGCTTCATGGCGTCGACACTAAAGATCTGCGGCGTCTGCGCGGCCCAATAGAGCTCACGCGGCGGCGTCTCGACGATGTTATCGCCGTCAACGATCTTGAGCGTGTCGATCGCGGGTTGACCGCACACGACACCGTCGAGCGAGCGGTCGCCCACAAGCACGTCGATCGCATGATCGATGGCCTCGGTCGTGATGAGCGGACGAGCGCCATCGTGAATGGCGACGTATTCAAAGCCCGCCGGCACCGCGTGCACGCCGGCACGGGTGGAGTCCTGGCGGGTATCGCCGGCATCGGCAAAACTGATGGGCGTGTCATAGTCAAACGGGTCGATGGCCAGGCGGCGCATCTCGGCACGACGC
>USEF01000234.1 GCA_900553475.1 uncultured Collinsella sp.
CCACATCGCAGGCATCAAAGCCGCTCGCAAACGCTTCGGTAAAGTCATCCGCAAAGGCCACCAGGCGGTCACCGGGACGCACGATTCCCAGCAGCGACAGCGCTGCCGGCACATGCGGGGCCGCAACAAGACGCGCCTCACGCGAGCCGGCCCTCAAAGCCCAGGCCTCTTCTAGCTGCTGTACATCCACAAGGCACCGTCCCTTCACAAACAAAAACCCACGATGCGGGTGTTCCCCGCATCGTGGGCAACGGCTGCAGTATAGCGCCGATATGCGACGAATCGCCTAGATGTTGAGCGTGTGATAGGTCACGCTCGCACCCGGGGCGTCAACGGTCACGCCATAGGCCTCGGGATAGATGCGCGTCGAAAACACGAGCGCGCCATCGTTCACAAACACCTCGACCGACGAGACATCGCCGACAATGCGCACGTTGCGCACCCCGTCGACGGGCTCCCAGCGCACGGTACGCCCGCAGCCGGCAGAAGCGCGACTCTCATCGGTAAATCGCATCTCAAAGCGCGAGGGCAGTTCGCCCTCGGCGGGCATAAACGCCAGCTTCAGCTCGCCATCAACGGTCGCGGTGAACGCGCCGTCGACACCGTCGACAACAACGTCAAAGCAGGTATCGTCGGCAACCTCAAACGAGCCCTCCCCCACACGCACCGAGGCATAATGGTGCTCAATCTCGCGCGCCGGCTGCTGCAGCACCACGCCGCCGGCACCGGCTGTAAGCTCGCGCGGCACCGTCATGCAGTGCTGCCAGCCGCACACCACGGTGGGCGCGTTGCCATAGGTCGGCTCATCGGGCATGCCCATCCAGCCGATCAAAATGTGGCGACCGTCCTCGGACGTAAACTCCTGCGGAGCATAGAAGTCAAAACCGGCGTCCCACAGGCGGAACTCGCCCAGCTCATAGGCACCGTCACCACCGGTGATGTCACCCATTACAGGCAAGTAGCCAGCGGCATACACATTACCGCGGTCCCAACGACCGCCCTCGAGCCCCTGGGGCGAGAAGGACAGCCATTTCGCCGGTACACCGCCATCCGTCTCAATCTCCAGATACCCCGGGCACTCCCACATAAAGCCAAAACGCTCGGGCGTAGACACGCGGCTCTCGAGCTCCCAGCTCAGCATATCGGCCGAGCCATACACCAGGATCTCGCCCACATCGCGTCCGGCACCCTCGCCATGCATGGCGCAAAAACGGCTCTCGACGTGCGGCCCGTCAACTCGACGACGCGCACCCAGCACCATGTGATAACGCCCGTCCGCGTCACGCCACACCTTGGGGTCGCGCACGTGGCAGGTCAAATCCTCGGGATAATCCTCGGACGCCAGCACCACGCGCTTTTGGCTGAACTCCCGACCGGCAAGGCCATCAACGCTCTCGACATACACGGTGTCGGCGCGACGACCGGAGTTGACATAGTCAAAGACGCCGTCCGCGTCGGGGAGCTTAACGTTGCCGGTATAGAGCACGCGAATGCGACCGTCCTCGACCAAAGCCGAGCCCGAGTACACGCCATGGCAATCGAACGGCTCGTCTGGCAGCAGCGGGGCACCAACGTAGTCCCACGTCATAAGATCGCGACTCGTCGCATGACCCCAGACCTTAACGCCACCCTCGACATCAAACGGCGCATATTGAAAATAAGCGTGGAACACGCCGTCCGCTTGGCAAAGACCGTTGGGGTCGTTGAGCCAACCCGCCGGCGGCATAATATGGAAGTGCTGGCCATACGCGCCATGACCGCACTCAGAGGCGGCAGCGTCAACAGCGGCAACCAGCTTTGCAAGGTCGCGACCAAGTGCATTAGACATATCAAAGTCCTAACGGATCGAAAGTAACAAGGCGCCAGAGATCGGCAACAGATACGGGAAACGCCCGCGAGCATACAACCCGCGGGCACCCCTCAATCAAAAGCTCTTAGGCCTGCTCGGAAGCCTTAGGCTCGTCCTTGTACAGGACAAACGAGATGGCAAAGGACACGACCGCGGCAACCGCGAACATGATTGCGTACTGCACGGGCTGGGCCAGGCACAGCA
>USEF01000235.1 GCA_900553475.1 uncultured Collinsella sp.
TTAGCGTCGACGCTTCCAGATAATGCCGAGCATGATGACGATGATGCCGCCGATAAGGCACGCGCCAACTACTGCCAGCGTGCGGTCTCCCGTTGCGGCAAGCTTACCGGTCGTCTTCTTGGTGATGACCTTCGTGGTCGCCGTGTCCGTCTTAGACGAGGGCTTAGGTGTCGGGGCCGGTGAGGGCGTGGGGTCCACGGCTGCGGAGCCGAAGCCGATGATGCCGGCGAGCCCGGCCATCTTGCTCTCCCAGCCGTTCTGCCCGATCAGCGCCCTTAGCGCTGACTCGCAGGTACCCCACTCGGTGTGCTTAGTGGCGTTTGCGAAGGTGGGGAAGTCGGTCGTGTTGGTAATGATGTAGTTGTTGGTGGCGACGGTATAGGTCTTGGTGGGATCGAGCGTGCTGCCGTCTTTGGTGAGTGTGGCACTCACAATGCGCTTGCCTTCGGGCTGCGTCCAATCAATCGTCACGTTGATGCCGCCAAAGGAGAGAACGCTGCCAGAGTCATCGCGCCACTTGTACTTGTCTTGCGCCTCCTGCTCGGTGTGACCGGCCGCCACATAAGCCTGCTGAAGCTCGTAGCTGTCGTTGCAATCGTCGCTGATTTGTAGCGAGTGCTCGAGCGCTGCGAGGAAGTCCGCGCCGGTCATGGTCCAGGTTTCCACGGTGTTGCCGTAGGGCGAGATGGCGATGACGTTGCTGGCGGTCACGTTGCCCGCCGCGATGCCGCCGCGGATGCCGCCAGCGTTTTCGATAGCGAAGTCCGCGCCCGTCAGGGCAAGATAGGAGCCGCAAATCACGTGGCCGATGGTCTGGGCCTTGGTGGTGTCGCCCTCCTTGCTGGGGCGGAAATCGGTGGTGCGCACCATTTCCCAACCATGCGTGCCTGCGGCGTCCTCGCCGTAGAAATAGTTGGTGGTGGATGTGCCGAGCACCTTGTTCGATTCGTTTTCAAAGTCCTCGTCGAGCGGCTTGATCTTGTTGCGGACGGCTTCAAGGCGGCTTTGGTAGACGGAGCCCTTGTCGGGGTCTGCCAAAAGGTCATTGACGTTCTTGGCGGTGTAGAGCTTCTCGTCGCTACCGTCTGCAGGGACCGTGACCGTGTCATCGTCGGTCGTCTCGGTGCCATTCGTGTCGTATTTGTACGGAATGGAAAGCAGCCCCACCTCGGCAAAGGCGCTGCCTGCCTCGACAACGTGGATCGTCTTGCCGTCGGCTCCCGTCACCTTCTCGTTAAGGTTGATGTGCTCGTGGCCTGCGATAAGGGCATCGATGCCACGGAGCCGTGTGGCAAAGGTCTTGGCGTCGAGCGTGTGCGCGATACAGACGACAACATCGCAGCCCTCCTTGCGCAGCTGCTCTGCCTCGGTATTGATGGCGTTCGCGGCACTCGAGAACGACGTGCCCGCGACCAGGTCCGCGCGCAGCGAGGATCCCAGCGACTCATCCATGGCACCCACGACGCCGACCTTGATTTTGTAGTCGAATGTGGAGTGATCCTCGCTATCCTCCCAGGTGCGATCGAGCGTCTTCGTGATGCTCGAGCTCCATACGCCGCTCGTAGACTTCGCGTTTGCGCAGAGCATGGCGAAGGGCGTGCCGGTGGTGCTGTAGCCGGTCATGGTGCGGAGTTTGTCCGCGCCGTAGCTCCAGTCGTGGTTGCCTGGCGTGGTCGCGTCGTAGCCGTCGGCGTAGAAGGTGTCCATGAGCTCGGCGATGCTCTTGCCCTCGCTCATGGTGGCGAAGGACTGTCCGTGGAAGGTGTCGCCCGCATCGAGCAAAAGATCGGGGGCGCTGTTTTGGGCGCTATAGAGAACCGCCAGTCCATCAAAGCCCACAGTGCCGGTGCCCTTGCTTGCGTTGTAGCTGTACTTGTAGCTGCAATCATCCTTAAGAAAACAAAACCGTTCTCCGGTAAACCGGCTCCGTTCGTAATGGAGCTTCCGCAGTATCATATTCCACAGGTTAAAACAGTTCTCCTTCATGTATGGGAAAGACTGAAA